>UQFW01000046.1 GCA_900540405.1 Candidatus Avelusimicrobium faecicola
GAGCCGTCCCACCCGGCGCAGAAAGACATGGGGGAGCCGTATTCTCTGCCGTTATTATCAAAAATAACGCAGTTAGAAGCGCCCTTTACACCGCCGTACTCATTGGTACAACAATTTACAGGATTAGTTTTGCTACAAGGAACAGCCGTCGTTCCCGTAGAAAACTTGAAACAAGAAGCATCTGCGGTAGCAGTACCAGTACCACAATTATCCGGCCCGCTAGAGGCGCCTTCTTTTACACACCAACTATTATCGTTCGTCCCATTGCAATAATACTGGGCAGACGGACAAGTGGTTCCGTTTTGGCCGTCATAGCAGTGATAGGAGCCGCAAATATAGTCCTCCGCCTTGACCGTTCCGTTATCCCCGGAACCGGGGTACATGGTTAAAGTGCGGATAGGCGGCGTATCGTTGGAGCTGGCAATATTTTTGCCGCCATAGTATTTAACAATATCAAATTTAATGGTTTGTAAGGGAAACGCAATAGAGTAGGTACTCATGGCCAAGGGCTTATTGGCACAGTAGACCGTCATACACAACCCTAAACAATGGTTGGGGTATGTGTTCTTTTTATCCGGGGCGGGATACGGCTGGTCGTACTCAATCAAGGCGGAATTTTGCCATGGGTCCGCATAAGTGTTTCCACTCGCATTTATGACATTGTCGCCGTCTTTTAGTACGCCAGAAACAAAACTGCGGTCATGCTCAGACCCTTTCAACTTTCCGTCTTTAGATAAGCCCAAATTACTGTCATCCGCTGCTTTCCAGCCGCAATATCTCCCAGAAATGGTTGATGGCTCTGTCGTTGTTTCGTTCTTATAAAACACACCGGCAAATTTAACGTCTGCCTGTGCTTGCGCAAAAGCGGGCACTGCCGCCGATAACAAAAGCAAAGGCAAAGCCGCCGCCAAGGCCGCTTTCCCCGCAAAGAACTTACACATTTTTGTAAATGTCATATTGTTTGTTTTGTAGTTTCCCATAGATATTAAACCAAATACTAATTAAAAATTAAGCCCTTCAAAAATCTTTGCTCCGTCGTGCGCGGGTAAAAATGCCACGCACCGGTGCTACGCATACCATATATTATATATAAAATATGCCCAGCACCTACACTTATAAATTTTTGCAACTTTTGGCGTACTTGTCAACTATTTTCTATCCTCGGGCGCGGGCCGGATAAAAATTCCCTGCGCGGCGCACTTTTGGGGGACCCGTAAAAATCACTCCCGCGGGAGTACCGTTTCCCTATACAACGCAAATGCACCGCGCCCGTTTTGCTTTACATAATACAACGCCTTGTCCGCTTTTTCCAACAAGCCGGAAGCGTCCGTGCCGTCCTGCGGGAAAACGGAAATCCCCTGGCTGATACTTAAATGCACGTCTTTGCCGTCCGTATACCGGGCGGGAAGCGTAATCGCGCGGATACGCTCCTGCAAGCGTTTGGAAATAATTTTGGCCTCCTCCCCATTGGTGCGCGGAAGCATAATAACCATTTCGTCCCCGCCAAAGCGGCACGGAAAGTCCGTCTGCCGCAAACTGGTGCGAATCACGCGGGAAACCTCTTTTAAGGCCCAATCCCCTATTTGGTGGCCGTAGCCGTCGTTAATCTGTTTGAACAGGTCAATATCCAAAATAATTAAAGACATCGTCAGGTCAAAGCGTTTGGAGCGGTAAATTTCGTCGGCAAATTTTTCGTTAAAAAAGCGGCGCACGGGCAGTTTGGTTAGCTCGTCGTAATTGGAAAGCTCCTGCACGCGCTCAAACAGCATGGCGTTATCTATGGCCAGGGCAATTTGGGTGGAAAACTGCTTTAGTGAAATAAAATCCAAATACCCGATTTTGCGCCTGGAAAGCAAGTTATCAAAGGTTAAAAAACCTACCTTGTTGCGCTGTACCTTTAGCGGGATATAAATAACGCTTTTGCGGGAAGTATAGGTGTTGGGGGAGTCAAACACTTCGCGCAAGAGTTCCTTTTCCCCCTCTTTTAAGGCGGAGCCGTCCTCCGTAGTCACCTGGCCGGAAATATCCACCCCTAAAATGGATTTAATTTTGGTGCCGTCGTAATTCGTCAAATACAGGCGCACGCGGTCAAAACGGAAATACTTTTGAACGCCTTGCAAAATCAGCTCCAGGCCGTCGTTCAAGCGCAAAGAGGAGGCAAACACCGTGGCTAAATTATTTAACGCCGTGGATACCGCTAAACGCTGGTTTTTGGCCTGGTCAATTTCCGTATTGCGCAAATTGTGGGAGATTTCTTTAGCCAGGGCCTTAATCAGTTTTTCTTCCTCCCCGGTGAACACGCGGTTCTTGCGGAAGCGCTCCATGCGTATTACGCCCACTTTTTCCGCCATATAGGTAGAAACTTTTTCCCCCTGGATAGACATGGTGGGCTTTTGCCACCGCACCAGCACATAGGCCGCGGGGTAGCTTAAATCCGTACTGACTACAAAACCGTCTTGCAGTAAAGACTTCAAAAACCAAGGCTCATTTAATACGGATATATCTTCCTGCATATCCATACAGTATTCTTTTTTGCACATCATTTTTAGGGAGAGCAGCGCCCTATCCTGCTGCCAATTAAAAAAATACACGCGGTTTAACTTAAATAAACTCAACAAGGCCGGCAGGGCACATTCCAACAGTTCCCGCTTGTTTTGAAAGGACTGGTTGAGCTGTTTGTGAAATTTGTAGAGCGTATAAGACTCTTTATCAAACATAAACTATCCCTCGTACAGTGAAAGCAAATGGTTAATTTCTTTACAGGCGTTGTCCAGGGCGCGGTCCAACCCGGCCATGGTAAAGCGTTCTTCCACAATATCCGTGGCGCTGACGGCAAACACTTTATTTAATATTTCCATCACCGTACCCGTCACCGTGATATTGGGCAACGTTTTGGAAGACGCCAAAATGTTGCTGTATGTTTGCAACCGGCGTGCGGAAGAAAAAATAAACTGCTCAAAGGAATCTTCAAACGCCGGGAATACTTCCATCATCCCCGCATAGCGGATTTGGTTATCCGCCCGGGCACACCATTTGATAAATTTTAAGGCGTTTTCTTTCTCTTTGGAAAGCACGTTTACTATTAAATTCATGCCCGATAAGTACGAATAATACACGTTCCCGGTGGTGGGCACGGGCACCGTTTTTACGCGCAGGCCGCGTTTGGTATCAAAACTGGCTACCCCCTGTTTGCGGGAAATTAAAATGCTGGCTTTGCCGGAAACCATAGTGCCCAAACTGCCGCGTTCGCGCAAAATGGGCATATATTCTTTAATAGCCAGGGTGATGTAGTCCTTAAACCCGGCCTTAAATTGCGGCGTATTAATCAGGCAGGTTTTCAAATCGGGCGAGAACAGCTCCGCGCCGCGGTCCCACACGGCCGGAAGCGCGCACCGGACGGAAAGAGAGCCGCGCCAATCGCTATTTTGCATGGGGTAATAGCCGGGGTTATCCCGAAATGCGCGTTTGAGCGCCTCGCACACGCTTAACAGGCCGTCCCAAGTGGCCAGTTCTTCTTCCGGGTGGGCGGAAACCATTTTCAAGTGGTCGCCGCGGAAGTGTAAGGCGCTCATATCAAACCACCACGGATAGGAATGAATATCCTTCGTTCCCGGGCGATAACAATGCGGTTTTAACGGAAACAACACATTACTTAAAGAAAGCCCGGGGTCTAATTTAGAAAGGTTTTCCGCCACGCCGGCCCGCGTTAACAGCGCCGTCCAGTAGTGCGGGATTTGCACCAAATCCGGTATTTCTTCTTCCGGCGCCGGGTTTTTAAGCATAAAAATCTTGCGCCACAGCACATTGCGCGTAAACACGCGCACGGTCAGCTCCACGCCGGGATGTTCTTTTTCAAACAAACGGCGGAGCAACTCATAATCTTCTTTCGTGCGGGCGCCGGAATCCGGCATGACCCAAATAATCATAGCTTATCTCCAAGAGCGCACTTTCATATTGGGGTTTACGTTAATATTCCATTTAGGGGCTTGGCCTGTTTCGTCCGCGTGCGCTAATTTTTTATAAGCGGCCAAAGCTATCATGGCGGCATTGTCGGACGATAACTTCCTATCCACAAACCGCACGTCTAACCCGGCCTCCCGGCCTTTTTGTTCCATCATCTGCCTAAGCAGTGTATTGCCTGCCACACCGCCCCCAACCGCAATGTGGTGTACTTTATATTTTAGCGCGGCTTTGAGGGTTTTGGCTACTAAAGTTTCAACCACCGCCGTTTCAAACGAGGCACACACGTCGGGCACGCTGATATTTTGGTGGTCCCGCAAATAATAGCTGACGGCCGTTTTAATGCCGCTGAAAGAAAAATCCCAGGTGCCGGGCAACAGCGGGCGCGGGAAACGGATAGCATCCCGCCGCCCCAAAAGCGCCTGTTTAGATACCTGCGGCCCGCCCGGATACGGCAAGCCCAACAATTTGGCTACTTTATCAAAGGCTTCGCCGGCGGCATCATCCCGCGTGCGGCCCAATTCTTTATATTCGCCATAGTTTTTAACATATAAAAGCTCGGTATTTCCGCCGGAAACCACCAACGCCACCAACGGGAACTCAAGCGGGCGGCAGGCGCGGCCGTTCTCGTATTCACACGCAAACAGGTGGCCTTCCAAATGGTTTACCCCAATCAGCGGGACTTGCTTGTAAACGGCCAATGTTTCGGCCGCCACACGCCCCACCATGAGCCCGCCCGGCAACCCCGGCCCGCTGGCAAAAGCCACGCAGTCTATCGGCGTTTGGCCGAGGGCGGATTCTATCACGGCGGCAATTTTGGCCGCGTGCGCACGGCTGGCTAACTCCGGCACGACGCCATGGTATTTTTTATGTTCGTCTATTTGCGAATAAATCACGTTGGATAAAAGCTCCGTACCGCCTTTTAATACGGCGGCGGAAGTTTCATCACAGGTGGATTCTATCCCTAAAATTGTAAAATCCTTTTTCATAAAGCACCTTATTTTTTATCTTGCGCCGGAGCCTGTTTTTGCGGCGCGGCCTTGGGGGCGGATTTTTTACCTTGGGTTTCTTTTTTGGAAGCGGCCTTTTTTGTTTTGGCGGCTTCTTTAGCGGCTTTGGCTTCGGCGGCCTCTTTTTGGGCCTGCTCCAAGGTTAATTTGCCCGTTAAATACAAAACAGCTTTGTCCAACACCGGGTCTTTTTCCGTCATTTCCGGCAGTTGCGCCTTTTGCCCGGGGGTGTATACCACTTTATTATACTGCATAAAAACTTTTATTTCTTGTTCCGGGTCCACTTCCACTTCAATATCTGGGAAAATGCCCCCTTCGTCCGCCTTGGATTTATCCCGGTAATTGCGTTGGATAAGCCGCCCCGCCGGGGTGTAATATTTGGCAATCGTCAGGCGCAGGCCCGCCCCGCCGGAAAGCGGCAACACTTGCTGTACGCTCGCTTTGCCGAACGAACGCTGGCCGGCAATCACCGCGCGTTTGTTATCCTGCAACGCGCCGGAAACAATTTCGCTCGCGCTGGCGGAGCCTTGGTTGACCAGCACCACCATCGGAATATCCGCATACGGCGCTTTGGCGTTGGTCTTAAATTCCTGGTAGAACTCCTTTTTGCGGCCTTGGGTATAAACAATCATCTGTTTATCCCCCATAAAAAGTTTGGCCATATCCACCGCGCCCGTCAGTAAACCGCCGGGGTTGAAACGCAAATCCAACACCAGGGACTGCATCCCCTGTTTTTTAAGCTCTTTTAAGGCTTTGTTCACGGCTTCTATCGTGTGGCCGGAAAAATCCACCACATATACATAGCCGATTTTGTGCGCCAACATGCGGGAATAAACCACTTCCGGCACGATTTGTTGCCGTTTTAAGGTTAAATCGGGCAGGTTTTTATATTCGCCGTTTTCCGCCTTGCGGCTCAAGGTCAGTTTTACCTTGGTGCCCACTTCGCCGCGCATCAAGTCCACGGCTTCGTCCAGTTTCATATCTTTTAAGTCGCGGTCGTCCACAAATATAATGCGGTCCCCCGGCATAACCCCCGCCTTAAAAGCAGGCGTGCCCGGCATGGGGCTCATCACCGTCACATAGCCGTCCACCATTTGCAAACGGATACCCAACCCGCCGAAATCGCCCCGGGTTTCGTTCTTTAATTCTTTGTAATCTTTCGGCTCTAAATACTGGGAAAAATCGTCCAATTCCCCCACCACGCCTTTAATGGCGCCGTTAATTAATTTATCGGAATCGGTACTTTCCACATAATTTTCTTTTACATATTCCAACACGTCAATAAACGTGCGGATTTTGCGCAGCCCCCCGTCTGCCGACGCATACGCATACGGGAACAGCGTTCCCATAAAAAACATCACAGCCGCCACAACGGCCCAAGTGTTTAATTTTTTATCTTTCATAATATCCTCATCAAATTTATTTTAACCACGCCAGCGGGTCTACCGCCACCGTCCCTTGCCGTATTTCAAAATACACCGCATAACGCCCGGTGCCGGAAGAGGTTTGCGTGTCCGGCCCGGCGGAGCCCACCACTCCCTGGCGGGGCAGTTTATCCCCCACCGCGGCTTTAATATCCTGTAAAAAGCCGTAAATGGAAAAGAAACCTTTGCCGTGGTCCAAAATAACCACATTACCGTAAGAGCGGAACGGCCCGGCATAAATCACACTGCCTTCTTCCGCCGCGCGGACTTCTTGCCCCCGCTGGGCGGCAATTTTAATGCCGTCGCGGAAAATCCAGGTATTCAAATCGGCGCGGTATTCTTTACCGAATTTGCTAATCACTTTGCCGTTTACCGGCCACGGCAGGGAGTGCGGCGCCGCATCTATTTTAGGCCCGCCGGAGGCACTCTTTTTGGCGCCCGCCGTTTTTTGGGCAGAGGCTTTGGCATCCTGCGCTTTGCGGGTGCGTTCAAACTTGGCAAGCAAATTGTTTAACGCCTCGGCGGAGCGGTTTAATTCGTTAATCTCTTTACGCACTTCCTCTGCCTTGCGTTTGGTCACATCCAACGCGCTCTTTTTTTTGCGGAAACGGGTGGTAATGACCCCTTGTTCTTCTTCTAACTTGGAACTGCGCTCCTGCAACTGCTTGTTTTTGGCTTCATACGTTAAAATCTGTTTATCGGTCAGGCGCTGTTCTTTATCCATAGCGGCGGTAAACGCGGCTTTATGGGTTATCATACGGTCTACAAAAATATCTTCTTCCAAACTGTACCCGCCGGGGCAATCATAGCACCGGGGCGTAAAATAATACGCGTCCAACTCCGCCAGCACCACCCGTTGCCACAGGGGCATACTTTTTTTTAATACGGCGCGTTTATCCGCCGTGGAAAGCAAACTTTGCTCTATGTAGGAAATATCCGCCTCTACCTTGTTTTTTTTGCGTTCCGCTTCCCGGCGGCGGCTTTCCAAATCGGAAATTTCCCGCGAAATTTGTTTTTCCGCCTCGCGGTATTTTTTTAATTCGTTTTCTTTTTGGGCCGCTTGGCTTTTTAAGCGCGCAAGCTCCCGCTTCTTATCTTCCGTTTCGTTGGAAAATAAGGCAGGAGCCCACAACAAAAACACACTTAAAAGCACTAAAACTTTTGCCATTTTGTCAGTGTCCACCCCAAAAGGGCGCAAAGCAGAGCCAGCCCCGCTTGCCGCCACATACAGCCGTATTTATTCAGTACCGGGAGCAAATATCCGGCCGGATAGACCAGCACCGCCATCAGCCCCCAACTGCACGCGGCCGCCAACAGGCCGGAAAACACCCCCGCGCTCAAATGTTTGGCTTCGGCCGGGTAGGCTTCCACCAAAAACATAAATCCGAGTAGCAATAGCACCGCAAAGGCCAGCGCTACATTCAGCACCCGCAAGCAAAGCCCCGCCAAAAAGAGGGTATGCGCGTGGGCCGGGCTGTATTTAGCCGAAAGGCCCGGATATTCCGCCGCCAAATTATCTACAAACGGCCCGATGTTATTAATGGCCTGATAACTTAACTTCAGCTCAAAATACGCCGGCATTTTATTGCGCCCCATCAGCAGTAAAGACTGCGTAAGCTGCGGGTTCTTTTTTTGCAACGCGGCCAGCGCATCCGCCGGGGAAAACAAATTTACAGAGGTAATATCTTTTTTGGCGCTTAAACTTTCCCCCATTTGGGTCAGCTCGTCCTGCGCCACTTCCGGCGCGACGGTTAAAATGACCTTAAAATCGTCATTGAGCCGGGTAAAATAATCCTTTAATTGCAGTTGGGCAAAGTTGACCGCCTGCAACAAAACCGCTAGCGCAAACACCAGCACAAACACCCGGCGGTACAGCCGGAAGATGTGCTTGGATTTGCGTTTTTCGGGTTCTAAAAATTCGTCCATTTAGTCCTCGTCCGTATCGGAAAGCTCCGTCCACCCCAACGCGGCGGAAAATTTATTTTTCAAATCCGTATTGTGGTACACGCCGGTAAAACCGTCATAGTCGCCATAGGCAATACCCAACAGCATACCCGATGTATGCGTGCCGGTGGCCCAGGCCAGGCCCTTTTGCTCGTTAATCAGTTTTTTAACGGCATCATAATCCGTCGGGTTTTCCAAAACGGAAATATCCACATGATACCCAAGCCCCTTATCTAACATTTCCTGAAATTTCTGCGGTGTTTGTTGAGCCGCGGGGAGTTTTTTGAAATCTTCGTTGACATAATAAAGCACCCGTGTTTGCAAGAGGAGTTTATCGTATTGTTTATAGTCAATATAGTCCGTATGTCCGCCGTAAAGCATTTCCCCTTGTGCGTTTTTATGCTGTACTTGCGCTTCATCCAAATGGCGGTAGTTAAAGGCGGGGGCGCCGGTTTCGTGGTCCGCATTTAAGTAAACTAAGGTATCTTCGTTTTTATCGGCAAAGGCGGTTAGCAACGGCAAAGTTTCGTCCAGCGTCAGCATTTCATAATAAGAGGCCCCGGCGTCGTTTTCGTGCAACGCCCAGTCAATTTTTCCGGCTTCCACCATTAAAATAAACCCTTTCGGATTTTTAGAAAGCACTTTTAGCGCCGCAACGGCCATATCTTTTAAGGTAGGCGTATTGGGGTGGAGTGTTTTTTCCACATAAAAGGGCATGGCTTCGTCCGCAAACAACCCCAAAATCTTTTTGCCTTTGGCACTCGCCAGTTGTTTTTTATTTTTGACGATGGTGTAGCCTTGTTTTTTGGCTTCTTTCAGTAATTTTTTATTTTCCCCTTGCGTAAAATATTTAAGCCCGCCGCCCATAATCACGTCCGCGCCGGAAGCTATCATTTGGCGGGCAATATCATATTTCATCTTGCGGCTGCGCGCATGGGATAAAAACGCGGCCGGGGTGGCGTCCGTCACATACACATCCGTCACAACCCCTACGGACATTCCGCGCTCTTTGGCTTCTTCCATAATGGTTTTTACGTTTAGGCCGGAATAATCCTGCCCAATATAATCCGGCAAGGAAAACTGCCCCGTGGCCATTTGGGTAGCGGCGCAAGCGCTGTCCGAAACGATACTCCCTTTGGTATTGTTAAAGTAAAGGCCCGTATCGGAACGGTTGATGAATTTTTCCAAATTGGAAACTTTATCCGGGAAAGCCGGGTTATTGCCGTTGCGTACGGCTTCCATAAAGAAACCGACGGCCGACGGCCCCATACCGTCCCCAATCACCCAAATTAAATTTTTAGCTGTTTTGGCCTGTGCGCCCACAGCAAACAAACAAACTGCCAGTAATACTAAAAACTTCTTCATGCCACACTCCTAAATAATTGTTTTGTGATACAAGTTAATGTATTCCTGGGCGGATTTATCCCAAGAATTATCCGCCGCCATGGCGTTTTTAACCAACTTAAACCATTGTTTTTTATCCGCATACGCTTTTAAGGCCGTATCCAGCGCGGCGCAAATGCCGTCTTCGCTCAGCGGGTCTATAAAAAATCCGGTTGCGTCACTGGCGGGATAACCCTTTACGGTGTCGGCCAAACCGCCCACGCGCGAAACCACCGGCAACGTGCCGTATTTCATGGCAATCAGTTGGCTGAGCCCGCACGGCTCAAAGCGGGACGGCATTAAAAATAAATCCGCCCCGGCGTAAATTTTGTGGGCCAATTCTTCGTCCAAGCGGCCGCGGTACGCCACGCAAGAGGGGTTATTGCGCGCCAACGCCTGGTAAGCCTTTTCCAGCTTCGGGTCCCCGGCGCCCAAAATAGTAAACAGCACCCGGCCTTTATAGCGTTCAATCACATTCACGGCCGTATCCAACCCTTTTTGATAGTCCAGGCGGGAAACCACCCCCACCACAGGTTTCTGCGGGTTTTGCTCCAGGCCACATTCTTCCAACAGGGCCATTTTGCAGGCGGTTTTACCGCGTTGAAATTCAAACGCATCATAGCCCATGGGCAAAATCGGGTCGGTTTCCGGGTCCCAAATTTCCGTATCAATCCCGTTTACAATGCCGCAAAAGTTTTTACTGCGGAAGCGTAATAAACCTTCCAATCCAAAACCTTTGGCGGGGTCATTTTGAACCTCGCGGGCATAGTTGGGGCTGACGGTGTTTACGTTATCGGCAAACACAATGCCGCTTTTCAAAAAGCTGATACCGCCGTAATATTCAAACTTATCCGGCGTGTAATCCACCGGGTGGAAACCGGCTTTTTCGTAAGCGGAATACGGGAAGTGCCCCTGGTAGGCGATGTTATGAATGGTAAACAAACTGCGCGTGCGGGTATAAAAAGCATCCAGTTTATACACGGTTTTTAAGTACGCCGGAATTAACCCCGTCTGCCAATCGTGGCAGTGGATAATATCCGGGCGGAACCCCACAAATTTGCACCCTTCCAATACGGCGCGGCAGAATAAAATAAAGCGTTCGTCGTTATCCGGGTATTCGCCCGCTTTGGTGCGGTATAAATCCGGGCGGTCAAAATACTTCCGGTTGCCGATAAAAAACACAATTACCGTGCCCCAGTTAATATAGGAAAGGGTCACCTGTTCAATCCGCCCGCCGATGGGGATTAAATACACGCCGGGCACCACTTTTAGCGAGGCCACCCGCGAAAGATTGCGGTATTGCGGCAAGAATAAAATTACTTTATTGCCTTTGCGCATACCCAACTGCTGGCTAAGCGCGCCGACGACGTCGGCTAAACCTCCGGTCTTACAAAACGGGAACGCCTCACTGGCGGCCATTACAATATTCATTTTTCCTCCCCGGCCGCGCCTTTGGCTGCGGCTTCTTCCTGTTCGGTTTCTACTGTTAAAATTTGGTTATTGAGCCGTTCCTGCCGCTCCGCAACCGCTACGGGGTCTTGGGCGGCGGTTTCTCCGCTGGGCTCCGGCAAATTTTGGGCCGGGTTTTCCGGCTGATTTTGAGCCGGGTTTTCCGGCGTTTCAGCGGGAGTTTCTTCCCCGGCGGCGGTTGTTTCAGCCGCGGCGGCTTGGGGCTCCCCGGCGGCGGATTGAGTTTCCGCCCCGGCAACGGCTTGGGCTTCCCCGGTGGCGGTTTGGGTTTGCGGCATTTCTAATCCCGGCAGGGCTTCTTGCCCGAGCGCG
>UQFW01000047.1 GCA_900540405.1 Candidatus Avelusimicrobium faecicola
ATTTGCGGCACTTCGGGCACAGCTTGCGCCATTTGCGGCGCTTGAGGCTCAGCCTGTTGCACTTTGGGCGCAACTTGCGGCACTTCGGGCGCTACGCCCTCGCGCAACAGCGCTTCCTGGCGTTCGCGCATTTCCCGCATGGCCGTTGTTTCGGTGCGGAGCGGGTGCGCCAGCTCCGGCGTTTCTGTATCCAGCGTTTGCTGAAAAGTCCGCTGGAGCGTTTCTTTATTAATGGTTGTTTCTAAATTGAATGTTTTTTCTAATACGTCCACCCGCTCGCGGATGGTAATTTCGGGTAAATCGGTATCCGGGTTTGCGGGTTGGTGTTCCGTCGCGTCAAAATGGCGGACACTGACCCCGGAAACCGGGGCAATCGTGTCCAAAATTTTCAGTTCTTCCGGCATTTGCACGGAGTTTTCTTCTTCGGGTTGCGGGGCCGTTTGCGGTGCCGCAACATCCGGCATACCGCTTGCCGCAGGGTTAATGGTGCCGTCGTGATTGCTTAAACGGAACGTGTCATTCCCGGGGGCCTCTTGCACGTCGGCCGGGGTTTCTTGCGCCGTTTGCGGTTGCGGCGCGCGGATTTGTATTTTTAAGGAATCCTCCTCCGGCGCTTGCGGTTTGGAAACCGGGACAGACGGCTCCTGCGGGGCGGTTTGGATGGGCGGCACCGCGGCTTGTGCGGCGGGCTCTTCCGGCTTTTTATCTTCGGCCGGGGGAACGGACACTTGCGCGGCGGGTGCTTTTTCCGGCGTTGCGGCTCCCGCGGCGCGCGTGGTAATGTGGCCTTGCGCATCCAAATCCATAAAGCAGGTTTCGTCTTTTATTTTCTGTTCAAAAATGTTGAAAGTTTCTTCTAAACTGTCTTTGCCGTCCGCCAAGTCGCCCAGTTTGGCATCCCGCCCGGCATTGGCTTGCTGATTGGCTTTCGGGTCGTTCAAATCCAAAAACATATCGTATTTGGTTTTGGCTTCAAAAATGTCGTCCAAGGGCATTTGGTCCAGCAACGTGCCTTCCATGTCCTTAATCAGCATATCTTTGTCGTTTATCGGGTTGCCTTCTTCGGCAGGGGCCGAAACCTCCGGCGCGGGTGTTTCTGCCGCCGGAACGGCGGGCCCTTGTGCGGGCTCTGCGGTGGCGGGCACTTGGGGCGCGTGTATTTCTTCGGCGGGTGCTTTTTCGGCCGGAGCGGGCGGAACAGTTGCGGCGTTGGGCTGGTGTTTGGCGGCCAATTTGGCCAGTTCTTCCGGCAACGCTTCCGATTGGGTGCTGACGACCTGTTTTTGCAGGTCAAGTCCGGCGGGTACATCTAAATCAATAGAGCCCCGGCCAATGGCGTCGCGGTTGGCCACGTCCCCGGCTCCGGAGGGGCTGAAAAAACTTTCGGAAGGGTCTAAGGTAATAAAAGTGGGGAAATCTTTGTCCTCTTTGGTCACGTCTTGGTTAAACAGGGGTTCGCCCAATACGCCGCCGGGAACAAATTGGTTTACTTTGTTGGTTTGGGATATGCCTTCCGTCACGGCTGTACGGATTTTGTCCAGGGTTCCTTCGTCCATATCGCTGGGCAATTCAAATTGATACACAAACGGCGCCACGGCGGCCGTAGGAGCTTGCGCATACCCGGCCAATTTTTTGGCAATCAGCCGGGCGTCATGTTCCGTGCCGTCTATTACTAGCGCATAAAGCAGACTTTTAGTTTGCGGGTCAATCCGAGAAACAATATCCCAATTTTGAATCATTTTCCCTCTACAATTTTAATGCCGCTGCTGGCCCCTAAACGGGTGGCGCCGGCCGCTAGCATAGCTTCGGCATCTTCCCGGGTGCGTACGCCGCCCGAGGCTTTTACCTGCATGCCGGCCGGAATGGATTTTTTCATTAAGGCCACATCATGCACGGTAGCCCCACCTTTGGTAAAGCCGGTGGAGGTTTTTACAAAATCCGCCTTGGCCTCGGCGGCCAGTTCACAGGCTTTTACTTTTTCTTCGTCCGTCAGCTCACTGGTTTCAATGATAACTTTTAGGACAAAGTTGTCCCCCAAGGCCCGCAGGGCGCGGATGTCTTGGAGGACGGTGTCGTAATCTTTGCTTTTTAACGCGCCGATATTGATAACCATATCCAATTCGTCGGCGCCGTTTTCCAGCGCGGTTTTGGCTTCAAAAACCTTTACCTCAGTGGTGTTGGCCCCCAACGGAAACCCAATCACGGTGCAGGTTTTAACCCCGGTGCCTTTGAGCATTTTGGCCGCTAAAGGAACCCAATACGGGTTTACGCATACACTGCAAAAGCCGTGTTCGGCCGCTTCGCGGCATAAAGTTTCAATCTGTTCGCGGGTAGCGGTGGGTTTTAATAAGGTATGGTCAATTACTTTGGCAAGGTTCATAAAAGCCTCCGGCTTAGTTAAAGTTAATAATGCGGCGGAATTTTTCCGCGATTAAAGACTGGCCGCCCACTAAAGCGCCGTCCACGTCTTCTTTAGCCATAATTTCGTCCACGTTGGAATCTTTCACGCTGCCGCCGTACAAAATGCGGGTGGCTTGGGCAAAATCATTCCCATAAGCGGCGGCTAAATACTGGCGGATAGCGGCGTGTACTTCCTGCGCTTGTTCCGGCGTGGCGGTTTTGCCCGTACCAATGGCCCAAACGGGTTCGTAGGCAATAACCAGGCCTTTTAATTGTTCGGCGGTGAAATCTTTTAAGCCGTTTTTCAGTTGGGCTTCAATGACTTGTAAGGTTTCGCCGGCTTCGCGCTGGGCCAAAGTTTCGCCTACGCAGAAGATGACGGTTAAGCCGTGGCGCAAGGCGGCGGCTACTTTTTTGTTCAAAATTTCGTCCGTATCGCCAAATACACTGCGGCGTTCGCTATGGCCGATAATGGTGTGGGTGGCGCCGGCATCTTTGGCCTGCACGGGGGAAACCGCGCTCGTGAAAGCGCCTTTGTCTTCCCAATGCACGTCTTGGGCGGCTACCTTAATGGCGGTGCCTTTGCAAAGTTCGGCTACTTTAGCCAAAGAAGTATAAGACGGAGCAACAATAATTTCGGCATTTTGTTTATTTTCAAAATTTTCGGTAAGTCCTTTGATTAACGCGGCAGATTCCGCCAGCGTGTTGTGCATTTTCCAGTTTCCGGCAATAATGGGTGTTCTTTTGGTCATTTTTTTCCTCTTAATCATTAAAATACGGCAAAATCTTCTCCCGTTTCAAGGGGGAAGTATCCTATTAAATACTATCAAATAAACGGACGTTTGGAAAGCCTTGGCGGGGGAAAAGCCCTTTATAGCAGGGAAGCGCGCCCTATGGCGGCCCCGGTGCGCGGGATTTTGGGCCGGGCAGTGCGGGGGCTTAAACGCGCGGGGTGTTGGGCCGTGTGGCCCGGCAAGGCGGATAAAATGAAAAGGCCCCGGCAAAACCGGGGTCTTTTTCAAATCGGGCCCATTTTATACGGCCAGGAAACAAATTTTGTATTTATCGGCCAGTTTTATAACGTCTTCCAAATCCAACACGAGCGTTTTGCCGGCCTCAAAGGCTACAATATGGAACCCCGCCTTGTGGGCGCTTTCCAGCGTGCCTTTGCCTACCACGGGCAAATCAAACCGTGCGTCTTGGTCCGGCCGGGCCACTTTTACAACGGCTACGGGTACGTCTTTTTCGGCCGATTTTTTGTATAACTCGCCCGCCCGCAAAATACATTGGTCGGTGCCTTCCATGCCTTCCACCGCAATCGTGGCGTTTTGGCTGACCACGCAGGTAAGGCCAATGTCCAGCGCGGCCACCGCTTTGGCAATTTTTAACCCAAATTGAACGGTTTTTAATTCGTCTTCGGTGGGTTGGCGGCGGCTTAAAACGCCTTGTTTGGGCATAAAATCTTCCAAAAACAGGGCAGAATGGGTAAATTCCAGCCCTTCTTTATGGAATTCCTCTATCACGCGGGAAAGCAGGTATTTGGTGCCCATATTTTTAAGGGAAGCCAAAAATTTGGCCCCGCGTAAATCCGGCAGTAGGTTGGCAAAAATGGACGTGTGCTGTACCCGCCCGGCCATTAAAATTTGCTGTACGCCGTGCGCTTTGAAGAACTCCATGCACGCGCCCATTTGCCCGAGCCTTAACGTCTTGAAAACGCAAGGAATTTGGCGGAAATCATCCTCGCGGGCGTTGCCTTTTACCCCGGCAATAAAGACCTCATACCCCTTTTGTGCCGCTTTGGCGGCAATGTAAAGGGGCATTTTGCCTTCGCCCGCGATGATTCCCAATTTGTTAGTCATTATCGGCTTCGTTGACTTTGCGTTTGGCCGCGGTAATGCCGCGCGGAGAGGTGCGGCAAAAGTCAATCATGTGCTGCACTTCTTTGCAAGGGTGGGTGGCTTCCAGTTCCGTCAGGGCGTCTTCCAGGCGTTTGTTGCTGCGGAATAAAAACTTAAATGCCTGGCGGATTTGCATAATCGTTTCGCGCGACAGCCCGGCGCGGCGCATACCCACAATGTTTAAGCCCACCAAGCGGGCGCGTTCGCCCTGGGCAATACAATAGGGGGGAATATCCAGCGGTACCATGGCTCCGCCGGAAAGCATAGCCATAGTGCCCACGCGCACAAATTGGTGTACGCCTACCATGCCGGACATAACCACCCGGTCTTCCACAATTACATGCCCGGCAATACCGGTGCAGTTGGCTACAATAATGTTGTTGCCCAGGTGGCAGTCGTGCGCCACATGGGAGTTAGCCATCAGCAGGCAGTTGTTGCCGATAGAGGTGGGGATGTCCAATTTGGTGGAGCGGTGAATGGTGACACATTCCCGGATTTGGTTGCCGTCCCCCATGACTACGCGGGTATCTTCGCCCTTATAAGACAAATCTTGCGGCGCCACGCCGATAAAGGCACTGGCAATAATGCGGTTTTTGTCACCCATGGTGGTATTTTCTATCACGCAGTACGGGCCGATTTGGTTTTCTTTACCGATTACTACATTGGCGCCGATAATAGAATACGGGCCAATATGGGTAGAGGGGTCTATTTTGGCCGAGGGGTCAATAATAGCAGTGGGGTGAATGTTAGGCATGGGGGGTTTCTCCTAAAATGAATGTCAGGCTGGCCTGCGTACAGAGCTTGCCGTTGACATAAGCCTCCGCGTAAATTTTTGAAATTTTACCGAAGCGGATGATTTCTATGGGCATTTCCAACAAATCGCCGGGAACAACCATCCCGCGGAATTTGGCCTCATCAATGCTTAAAAATAAGGGCAAACCGCCGCCGCCCTGGGTAATATAACCCATAATGGCGCCGCCAAACGCCTGGGAAATACTTTCTACTACCAGTACCCCCGGCATAATGGGCTTTTGCGGGAAGTGGCCCTTAAAATAGTATTCGTCCGCGCGGACGCGCCGGACTCCAATATATTTCTTTTTTTCTTCCAATACACGCACTTCATCCACCAACAGGAAAGGCTCCCGGTGGGGAATGTTGTGTTCAATCGCTTGCTTGTCCAACGTTTTAATAACGGGAAGGGTCAAGTAGTTTTTAAGCGTTTCACGTCTTTCGCTCATTTGTCCTCCGAATTGTCTAATAACAGTTTAGCAAATATCACATTGTGTTTGTGCCCGCCGCAGGAACAAGTAATTTTTAAGGGGGGCAAGTCGCGCCCGGTCAGGCTTAAATCTCCTATCATGTCCAGCAGTTTGTGGCGCACTAATTCATCCGGGAAGCGGCGTTCGTTGATGTATTTATCTTTGCCGATAATGACGGCGTTTTCCAACGTGCCGCCTTTGGCTAAACCGTGCTGTTTTAAGAAAGCCAGTTCTTCTTCAAACCCAAAGGTGCGCGCCGGGGCGATTTCTTTTAAGTACGCTTGCGGCGTGAAATCCACCGTGAAAGTTTGGCGGCCCACCAAGGGGTGCTTGTGGATGTATTCAAAAGAGAACGTCAGCTTGTCGGCCGGTTCGGCACAGTAAGAAATGTTGCCGCTGGAATAAGTAATTTTGCGGTTTACTTTCAGTTGCGGGCGGGTTGTGCCCAACTCTTTTAAGCCGGCGGCCAGGATTTCTTTGGCATACACGGCGGCGGAGCCGTCGGTCACCGGCGGTTCCGGGCCGTCCATTTCCACCAACGCGTCCGTCACGCCCAAGGCGTGCAGGGCCGATAAAACGTGTTCTACCGTCCATACTTCGGCGGTGGCGTTTTTCAAGTTTGTGCCGCGCAGGGTGGAGCTGACATTAGCGGCCAGCGCGGCTATCGGTTGGGCACCGGGAATATCGGTGCGTAAGAAAGAAATGCCGTTATCGGCCGGTTTGAACGTCAGCACGGAGGGAACCCCCGTGTGTAAACCAATCCCCTGCACAATAGCGGGTTTTTGAAGGGTTTTTCTCATAAATTATTGGCCCATCCATTTTTTAAGTTTGCCGAACCAAGACAGTTTTTTGGCTTCGTCCATTTGTTTTTTAAGTTTTTTGAATTCCGTATACATTTCCGGCAGTTTGCGCAGAATAGCTACCTGGCGGAACGCTTCTTTTTGCGGCATGGCCGGATAGCCGAAGTAGGTTTGCCCGGCCGGAATACTGCCGACAACGCCGGATTGGGCGCCTACTTGTACGCGGTCGCCGATTTTCATGTGTCCGGCTAACCCCACCTGCCCGGCTAAAATAACGCCGTTGCCAATCTCGGTAGTGCCGGCTACACCCACTTGCGCGCACATAATACTGCTCATGCCCACATGCACATTGTGGCCGATTTGCACCAGGTTATCAATTTTGGTGTTGGCCCCAATGGTGGTGCTGGAAATTTTCGCGCGGTCTATGCAGGTGTTGGATTGAATTTCCACGTCCGACTCTATAACCACATTACCGATTTGCGGGATTTTTTGGTGGCGGCCTTCGTGGAAGGTAAATCCAAAGCCATCGGAGCCGATTTTAGCGCCGGCTTGCAAAATAACAAAATCTTTCAAAATGCAGTCTTCGCGGATGACCACTTGCGGGTAAATCAGGCAGTTTTTGCCGATTTTTACATTTTGCCCGATGTAGCATTGGGGGTAAATGACGGTGTTATCGCCAATGACGGCGCCGTCTTCCACCACGCTGTGGGCGCCTACCGTCACGTTGGCCCCTAACGTGGCTTTGGGGCTGATGACGGCGGACGGGTGAATCCCCGGCGTATATTTAACGCGCTGGGAATCTATGTATTTTAATAAAAGGATGAACGCCCATTCCGGATTTTGGGCATATAAAACCGCCCCTTTATAGGGCAGTTCCTGCCCTTTGGCGCTAATCGGCAAAATCACGCAACCGGCTTTTAAGTCCGCCAGGGCTTCCGGCTTTTCCAGCTGGGTTAAATAGCAAAGGCCGTCCGGCTTTGGGTCGTCCAAGGCGCACAATTCGTGCAGGACAAGGTTTTCATCTCCGGCCAGTTCGCACTGGGCGATACGGGCGGCATCTTTTAATGTTAAGTTCATAGTCCCTCTCGGCCGCGTTATTTTTTGCGGTACTTTTTGGATTTTTTCAGCCGGTTTACAAAATCTTTAGTCACGTTTACCGGCTTTTCTCCGTATAAAATCTCGTCTTTGCGCACCACGGCGCCGATATTTCTTTTTTTGGCGAACGATTTTATTTCGGTGTAAATATCTTTCAAAATGGCTTTTACTTCTTTTTCTTCCAGTTTCAAAATTTCTTCGCGCGTGGCATACTTATAATTATCAATAAAAAAGCCGCGCTCTGCAATGATTTTTTGGTTTGCCGCTATACGGGCGGAAATATCGTCCAACTCCTGCGGGGTGCTTAGCGGCGAGGCGGTAATCAGCTCCGCCCCGGAAAATAACAGGCGGTTGAGTAAGTTTTCCAAGGTTAAAGAGTCCGCTTCTTCTTTAATTTTGGGGGCCAGTTCCTGCGGGGCAACCACAATGCGCTCATAAAACGGTTTTAACTGGTTGAGGCGCTCCGCCAAGCGGGAGTTTTCCAGCGTAAGCGTATCTATAATCTGGCGCGCGCTTTGCACCTCTTGCTCTTTGGCTAAAATTTTCAGCCGGATTTGCTCCTTAACGGCCACCGTGCGCGGGTGTTTGCTAAATGCCTCATCAATATCAATAAATGCTACCGTTAAACATTTGTTTTGATATTTGGATAAATCTTCCGGCTCGTCCGTTGCATCAGGTTGTTCGGCAGGCAAGGCAACGGACAGGGGGGCCGTCGCTGGGGTATCCGGTGCGGCTTGTTGGGGCTTTTTCTCTACAGGTTCCACGGCCAGCCGTTGGGTTTGGAATGGGATTTCCGGTTGCGTAGGCGCAGTAGCGGCGGGCTCCTGCGGCGCGGCAGAAATCTGCGGTGCGGCGGAACTTGGCACTGGACCTGCTGCGGGTTGGGCGGATTCTTGTTCGTGTTCCGCAAACGCCTGCTGTTTGGTGGTTTCCGGCAATTTAATGGTTTCGTCCGGCGCGCTTGCGTTATTTTTTGCCTTAATGGCCGCCACCACCGCGGCTTCCTCGGGGGTTAAATCCAGGTCGGCGGCGTGTAATACGCCGCCCCATACCAACACACCCAACAGGCAAAAAATTTTACGCATAGTCCGTCCTTACATCATATTAGACATATTGAAATAGAAGTGGGATTTGTCTTGCCCTTTGGCGTGGTTCAAGCCATAGCCCCAATCAATACGAATCGGCAGGGCGGGGGTTGTAAAGCGCAAGCCTACACCCACCCCGGCTTTGAATTGGTTTTCGTTCGGTCCCAAACTAAAGTCAATATCATCAAAATGGTCCCAAGAGTTGCCCATATCAAAAAAGAAGGCAAACTGGGCCATGTTGCGGCGCCCTTCGCGCGCAATCGGGAAGCGCAGTTCCGCGTTCATTACATAATACATATCGCCACCGTACACCGGGCCGATTTCGCCCGCGCGTTCATACCCGCGGACGGTGTCCGCCCCGCCCAAGAAGAATTTTTCATAAGGGGGAACGTATTTGGTGCGCCCATACGGCTGTACGGAGCCGAATTTGTTGGAAAGCACAAACACAATGGGGTAGTTGCCCCCCACGTTCAGCACCGTATGGTTGAAAATGGAGCGGGCGTTAAAATACCACAAATCCAGGTCGCCGCCAATCGGCCCGCCAGCAAGCGCCACGCCCAGGGAGTTGCGCCAACCGCGGGTGGGGTCCCACATATTATCGCGGGTATCAATGGCCGCATCCGCGCTGAACGTGGATATATTGGTTTTGCCTTTTTCAATATATTCACCCGGCTTTTTACCGGGGGCGTACATGTATTTGGGGTCAATATCGTAAATATCTACATTTTCAAACGAGTAGCCGAATGAAAGCTGGTAGATGTCATCATTAAAGCGCGGGCCTACTTTTACGCGGCCGCCGATGCGCTTTTCGGTATAGGCTTGGTTTTCCGTAACGAAAGAGCGGTAGCGGCGGGTGTTGAACGCATCCACCCCCAAAGAGGTGGGTTTTTCGTAAATCCACGGCGTATACCAGCTGACGGTGTAATCCAAAATTTCTTTACCGAACATGGTGCGCAGGGAAAGGCGTTGCGCGCGGTTCAAAAAGTTCAAATGGTTGACGGAAACTTCCCCGTATAAGCCGTCCATGGAGGACATGGCTAACCCCGCCTGGAACATCCCCGGGCGGCCTTCCACTACGTTAAAGCCCAAATCCACTTTTTGGGGGTCTGCCGTGGGTTGGAGGTCCACTTGCACATCATTAATAAATCCCAGGTTCATTATTTTGGTTTGGCTGCGGCGTATTTTGGCCGCGTCATACAAATCCCCGGGGTGAATGGAAAGTTCCCGCGTAAAAACGTATTTTTTGGTTTTCCCATAGCCGGAAACATCCACATTATCTATGTAAAAAATGCCGCCTTCGGAAATATCAAACGAAATGTTGAGCAGCCCGTTCTGTACGTCGTAGCGGGGTTGCACGCGGGCTTGCAGGTAGCCTTTATCGGCATAGGCTTCCTGAATGGCGGAAACGGTGTCTTCAAAATCTTTTTGGTTGTATAATTTGCCGGTGCGGTAATAGATTTTTTCTTTTAATTCCGCGTCGGAAAAAACGGTACTGCCCTCAAACGCGGTGGTACCGAAATCCACCTTAGGGCCTTCGGTGACGTCATAAGAAACGGATACTAACGATTTATCCGCGTTGTAATCCAGTTTCGGCTCCGTCATCATAAACTGGGCATAGCCTTTGTTGCGGCCGTAGAGCATCATTTTTACATAATCGCGCTGTAAGTTTTGCGGTTTGTAAACTTTGCCCGGCTTGTTGGAGGCTTTGGCAAGCAGTTTTTTAAGGGGAATTTCGTGAAGGCCGTTGATATTGACCGCTTCTACGCGGGTGCGGGGGCCTTCGTCTATAATTAACTTTACTTCTACGGTGTTTTCTTTTTCTACCCGGGTTAATTCATATTTAATTTGCGCGTTTACATAGCCCTTTTCGGCATATTTTGCTTGAATACGGGCCAGGTCCGCATCCAACTTGGCTTGGTTGAACGGGTCCTTGAGTTTAAGCGTCATGGCTTGGGTAATGGCCCCTTTGCCCAAATGCTTGCGGCCCTGGTAAGTCAGGCGGTCAAAAATGGGTTTTTCCGTCACAATATACGTCAGGCGGTGGCACGGATACGGCTGGAAAAACTGCTTGTCTTTTTTGGTGCCTTTGATGCGGGAAATATCCACTTCCACCTTATCAAAATTGCCTAAGGCGGAAATATCGTTAATATCTTCCGATACGGAGTAGCGCTCGTACAGGGCGCCTTTTTTGGCACTGCCTGCTTTGGTGACTGTGCGTTTAGAGATATTGCGCAAGCCCTCTACGGCTACTTCACAAACCATCCACGGGCCGTTGGGGTCTACTTCTTCCTCAATGGCCTGTGCCGCAAAAACGGGCTGTGCCAATAACAGCACCGCACCGAACAACTGTAAGTTGGAAAATTTAATCAATTCCCGCCCCTTATTTAACAAAAAAAGCCCGCACTAGCTTAAAAGCACGGGCTGATTGAATGCAAAAAGTGCTGACTTATTTGGTGGGTCTGGTCGCACGGCCGCTTTTGATGCAGACGGTGCAAACATACGCAGTCTGTGCTTTGCCGTCCAACATCACTTTTTGTTTTTGCAAGTTGGGCTTGAAGCTTCTTTTTGTTCTCATGTTAGAGTGGCTGTAAGAGCCGCCGGAAACCGGGGCTTTGCCACACACTGCACATTTATACGCCATAATTCCCTTCCTTATAACTGAATTAAATTTTGTCTTTATATTTTATTAAATCCAAGCGTGTTTGTCCACCCCGTTTAGGCTTCTTTAGGCGGAAACACCTTGCTGGCTAAAACAGACAGCGCCAAAATTCCCACAATTACGCTTAACGAGGCCACCACCGGCACATGGAAA
>UQFW01000048.1 GCA_900540405.1 Candidatus Avelusimicrobium faecicola
TGTTTGTAGCATGATTTTTCAAATTTAAGATGATTTTGCGCCGCTAGTTTAGGCGCGGTGTAGCGCTAGCTACATAAGCCTAAAGGCGGCACAAAAGGGCTTAAATTTGGAAAATAGTATGCCCATGAAATGCGAACGGGGAACAAAATGTTATTTTGTTCCCCGCGCATTAAAATCCCCGCTTACCACCAGCCGTTATCCATTAAAATCCGTCATCTTTTGGGGCCCTCTCCGCCGCCCGCTTACGCGCCTCCCTCGCCCGCTGGGCCTCCTCCATCTGCCGCTTACTTTTTAAGCAGGAATCCAACAGTTGGGCGGGTGTTTTTTCGGAATTGTTTTGCAAATTCGGGTTTCCCCCATGCGCCACCAAATAATTATAAATTTTGGTGTTGCACTGTTTGGCCGCCAAATGCAGGGGGGTGCTGTGGTCCTCGCTAGAGAAAGACATTTCGTCATACAAATCGCGCGGCGTATTGCACAGGCGCGCGGGCAGTTCCGGCCCCACTTTAGCGGCAGAAGTTAAAATCAGCTGAATCATCGGCTCGTCTTGATTAAGCACTGCCACATGCAGTGGGGTGCCCTTGGCTGATTTAGCCGTAAACCGGGAGCCGCGGCGCAACAGCAAATCCGCCATAGCCACATTTTTCTGCTCCACCGCCACCAATAGCGGGGTTTTGCCTTTGGAATCCCGCGACAAAACCAATTTGGGGTGTTTTTTAAGCATAGCCAAAACGGTGGATTTATCCCCATTTTTGACGGCCTTAAAAATATCGTTAATTCCGGCCGCACCGGCCGGCGCAGTTATAAAACCTAAACACAAAACCAGTAAAAATATATTTTTCATACGTTTAGTATAATTTTTTTTAGGCACACTGTCCAGCCGGGCGGGCCGTAATAAAAAAGAGCCCTCTTTTGAAAAGGGCTCCTTGAAATCAACGGATAGAAAAACCGTTTTATTTATCTTCCAACCGGGGGAACAACGGCGCGTATTTTTCAATTTTCCCCGGCAGTAAGCGTTTTTGCATTTCTTTGGCAATCGTGGGCATAAACGGCTCCAACCATACTGCCACATGGCGCAAACACGCCACCAGTTCCAGCAGTACCGCTTGGGCGGCGGGCAAATCCGTCTTGGCCAACATCCACGGTTTCTTTTCGTCCACCAGTTTGTTCAGGTCGCCGCCGTAGCCAAAAATAGCTTCCAGCACTTTATCAAAAGCCAATTCTTCATAGGCTTTATCAATGGTAGCTTCCACTTGCGCCGCTTTTTGAAGGAGCGGATAATCGCCCTCAATTTTTTCCGGCAATTCGCCAATGTTTTTAGCCGCCATATTCAGCGTGCGGGAAAGCAAGTTGCCGATGTTGTTGGCTAAATCGGAATTATAGCGGTTTTTGAAACTGGCCATGGAAAAATCGCCATCTTGGCCGAAAGGCACTTCCCTAAACAAGAACAAGCGCAAGGGGTCCGTGCCGTATTTGGCGGCCACTTCGGCCGGGTTTACAATGTTGCCCAAAGATTTGGACATTTTTTCCCCTTCTACCGTCCACCAACCGTGCGCAAACACTTTTTTGGGCAGAGGTAATCCCAGCGCCATCAGCACCGCCGGCCAAATAACCGCGTGGAAACGGAAAATTTCTTTCCCCACCATGTGTAAATCCGCCGGCCATAAATCTTCAAACTTTTCCGCGCGGATTTGTTTTAATTGGGCCTCGTGCAGGGTTTTGTCTTGGCAAATTAAGGTGCCGTACCCGGCGGCCGTAATGTAGTTAATCAGCGCGTCAAACCAAACATAAATGGTATGTTTGGGGTTGCTGGGCACTTGAATCCCCCACGCTACTTTGGTGCGGCTGACCGACAAATCTTGCAGGCCGCCTTTTACAAAGTTGATAATTTCGTTCGCGCGGAATTTGGGGCTCAAAAAGCCGGGGTGTTCTTCATAAAATTTAAGCAAGGCGTCTTGGTAGCGCGACAATTTGAAGAAATACGTTTCTTCGTGTACTTCCGTCAGCGGGCGTTTATGCACCGGGCAAAGGCCGCCTTCCAAAATTTCGCTCTCGTTATAATACTGTTCGCAAGACAGGCAGTATTTGCCGGCGTAAGAGCCCAAATAAATATCCCCGCTTTTAAGCAGTTTTTCAAAAATGGCTTGCACCACTTGCACATGTTTTTCATCCGTCGTGCGGATAAAATCATCATAAGAAATGTTCAGCGTTTTCCACATTTCTTTGTATTTGGCGGAAACTTCGTCCGTCCAGGCTTTGGGCGAAACCCCTTTGGCGGCGGCGGATTTTTCAATATTGGCGCCGTGTTCGTCCGTACCCGTTAAAAAGCGCACATCAACGCCTTTTAAGCGTTTGTAGCGGGCCAGTACGTCCAACGCTACCGTGGTGTACGCATGCCCGATATGCGGCACAGAGTTCACATAATAAATAGGCGTGGTTGCATAGAATTTTTTAGTCATTGTTTCTTCTCCGGTGTATTAAAAAATCTGAATATTCAGGCCGTCCAAATTCATCAGCGCCGTTTCCAACACCAACGCGGGGGATACGTTGCGCGTGATGGCCCGTTTATAATCTTCAAACTTCTTCAAATCTTTGCGCATTAAAAAAGCCTTTTGGGGGTCCGTTTCGCGGGTCCACTGGTTATGCAAGGCGGCAATAATTACGTCTAACACACTTTGCGCTTGCGTACGCCCGACGGCCAACGTGCGGGAAAGCCCCGCCGCCACACCGCACGGCCACGCAGGGCCTTGCGCTACGCCGGCCATTAAAGCCAACGCCTCCGCCGCGCGTTTGGCGCGCGAAACCGACCCGCCCGAATACCGGGCGGCTAAATCCAAATTATCCCCGTCAAACCCGGTTTGCGTTAAAATTTCTTTTACGTCCGCCGGAGCCAGCGGGCTGAAAGCAAGCGGTTGGCAACGCGATAAAATCGTTTTAAGCATTACGGAGCGTTTGGAAGTAATCAAAATCCATAACGTTTTATAAGGGGGTTCTTCTATAAATTTTAACAGTGCGTTTGCCGCCGCGGCCTGCATGGTTTGGGCGGCATCCAAAATAAGCACTTTCCACCCGCCGGCGGAGGCTTTCTGCTGGGATTTGGCCGTCACATCACGGATGGTATCCACGTTAATATGTTGTTGTTTGGCTAATTCTTTTTCCAGTTCATCTTCATACCCTTTACTGGAAAAATCTTTCTTTACTTCCAACCGGGCCTGGTATAAAAAATCGGCAAAAGTCACATCCGGGTGGGTGCCTTGGTCAATGGCGCGGCAACTTTGGCATACGCCGCAACTATCCCCCTGGGCCCGGGCTTGCGGGTCCAAACAGTTAAGCGCCTTGGCAAATTCCAATGCGGCTTTGGCTTTGCCGATGCCTTCATCGCCAAAAAACAGCATAGCCCCCGGCACCTGGCCGCTTTTAGCCAAGCCTTTTAAGTAAGTAATGGCCTTGTTTTGGCCTAACAGCTCAGCAAACGGCATTTGCCTCCACAATCCCGTGTTTTTCCAACAAATCTTCCACTTGTTTTTGGATTTCCTCAATATTGCGGTCCGCATCCAGCAAATACGCGCCGGGCGTACGGGCCGCCATTTCTTTATATCCTAAACGCATTTTTTGGCGGAAAGATTGGTCTTCCTGCTCCAATCGGTCCGAAAATAAATATTCGCCGCGTTCGGTAAAATATTTATCGGACATTAAAAACACAAGGGTTAAATCCGGCTGGAGCCCCAACGTGGCAATTTTGTTTAGGGTTTCAATGGTGGTTAAATCTATACCGCGCCCATACCCCTGATAAGCACAGGTAGACATGGTGTAGCGCTCGCAAATAACCACCTTTCCCGCTTCCAGTGCGGGCAGGATTTTTTCCTGCGTGTGTTGGGCGCGGGAAGCCTCATACAAAAACAGCTCCGCCATCGGGCGCACATCCACCCCCGGCTCTAGCACCATTTGGCGGATACGCTCCGCCGTAGGGGTTCCCCCAGGCTCGCGCGTAAGCACGGCTTCATATCCGCGGGAAATTAAATAGTTATACAACAGTTTGGCCTGTGTGGATTTACCACAACGGTCCGGCCCTTCTAAAACGATAAATTTTCCTTTCATGGCTAATCCTAATTAATCCCTTCGGCGGAAGTGATAATTTGTAATTCCGGGGACGGGGCTTGGGCCCAACCGGAGGCGTTAATTTGTTCCAGTAAAGGCTCCATTTTCCCTTGGGCGGTTAAAATTAAATCGGTCATTTCCCGGTAGGCGCCGTTGCCGCCGCCGCGCACCGTAATATAATGGGCGGCCTTTTTTACCGCGTCCACCGCCCCGGGCACCGTGACGGCCAACCCCACCCGCCTAAGCAAGGGCAAATCGGTCAGGTCATCCCCGATAAACGCCACTTCCTCCGGCGTTAAATGTTCCCGCTTCAAAATATCTTCCAGCGGGCCTGTTTTGGTTAAAAAACCTTGGTAAATATAGGCAAAACCCAATGCTTTTGCCCGGTAAATGGTACTGGGGTGGCGCCGCCCGGTAATAATACCCAGCGTCAACCCGCAACTGCGGCACATACGCGCGCCCAGCCCGTCCAAAGCGTTAAAGCTCTTGAACTCGTCCACCCGGCCGTCCGGCAGGGTAAAAAAATTAAGTTTTCCGTCCGTTAAAATTCCGTCCACATCCGTTAAAATGGCTTTTATGCGGGCGGCCCGGGCACACAATTCTTGGTTCATATATATAGGTATTATACCAAAAAC
Source organism: Candidatus Avelusimicrobium faecicola (assembly GCA_900540405.1). GTDB lineage: Bacteria > Elusimicrobiota > Elusimicrobia > Elusimicrobiales > Elusimicrobiaceae > Avelusimicrobium > Avelusimicrobium faecicola. The sequence continues at coordinate 4,734 of UQFW01000048.1, forward strand.
ACCACCCCCCGCACGGCTGATGATTTCCCCGCGTTTTATTTTTATATAATGATAGTAAGAGTTTTTTAACAGGGGTATAAAATGCCAAAAAGATTTACCGAAAACGCGCAAAAAATTATTCTTATCGCGCAGGAAGAAGCCAAACGCCTCAACCATGATTATGTAGGCACGGAACACATTTTATTGGGCCTTGCCGCCATAGACGGCACCGTTTCCAACAAAATTTTAACGGGGTTGGGGGTCACTTTCCGCAAAGTGCGCCTGGAGATTGAAAAAATGGTAGGCATTGGCGATACCATTATGCTCCTGGGGGAAATTCCGTTTACCCCCCGCGCCAAAAAAGTGCTGGAATTTTCTGTGGAAGAATCCCAACTGTTAGGCACGCAACACATCGGCACGGAACATATTTTACTGGGGCTCATACGGGAAGAAGAAGGTATGGCCTGCAAAATTTTGGAAAACCTGGGCCTTAATTTAACCCATGTGCGCGACAGCATATTAAATTACATCGGGGATGCGGAACCCGGGGATTTGACGGAAGACCTTTCTGCCGACAACCCGGAAGAAACCACCCGGGAAACAAGCCGCTCCGCGCAAACCAAAAAGAAAAGCAAAACCCCCACGCTGGACGAATACACGCGGGATTTAACCGCGCTTGCCAAAAACAACGCGCTGGACCCGGTTATCGGCCGCGACGAAGAAATTGAACGCCTGGTACAAATTTTAGCCCGCCGCACCAAAAACAACCCGGTGCTGCTAGGGGAACCGGGCGTAGGCAAAACCGCTATTGTGGAAGGGCTCGCCCAAAAAATTGCCCGCGGGGAAATTTCCGATGTATTAAACGGCAAGCGTTTACTGGCGTTAGATTTGGCCTCCGTGGTGGCCGGCACCAAATACCGGGGCGAATTTGAACAGCGGCTCAAAAACATTATTGACGAAATTGCCGCCGCCAAAGATGCCATTATTTTTATTGACGAACTGCACACCATTATCGGAGCGGGCGCGGCGGAAGGCTCCATTGACGCTTCCAATATGTTAAAACCGGCGTTGGCCCGCGGGGAAGTACAATGTATCGGCGCCACCACCTTTGACGAATACCGCAAATATATTGAAACGGACACCGCTTTGGAGCGCCGTTTCCAACCCATTACGGTAGACCCGCCGGATGTGGAGCAAACCATCACTATCTTAAAAGGTATCCGCGCGAAATACGAGCAACACCATAAAGTAAAATATGCCGACGACGCCCTGCGCGCCGCCGCCGCGATTGCGGACCGCTATATTACGGACCGAGCCATGCCGGATAAAGCCATTGACCTGTTTGACGAAGCCGGTGCGCGGGCGCGCTTAAAAAACGCCGTTTTGCCGCCCGAAATTAAAGAAAAACAGAAAGAATACAACCAGGCGGTAGAAGAAAAAGACCAGGCCCTGGCCAATAAAGAATTTGAAAAAGCCGCCGCGGCCAAAGATACCGAAGACCGCCTGAAAAATTATATAGACCACCTGAAAAAGAAATGGCAGGAAGAACGGGAACAAAAACAGCCCGAAGTGACCAAAGAAGATATTGCCCTGGTGGCCAGCAAATGGACGGGCATTCCCGTCACGCGGCTCACCCAAAGCGAAACGGATAAAATTTTGCACATGGAAGAACACCTCCACGAGCGTATTATCGGGCAGGAAGAAGCCGTGCGCGCGGTTTCGCAGGCTATCCGCCGCAACCGCACCGGCTTGGGCAACCCGAACAGACCCATCGGCGGATTTTTATTTTTAGGCCCCACCGGGGTAGGTAAAACGGAACTGGCCAAAAGTTTAGCCAGCTTCCTGTTTGGGGACGAAGATGCCATGATTCGGTTGGATATGTCCGAATATATGGAAAAATTTGCCGTTTCCCGCTTAATCGGGGCGCCGCCCGGCTATGTGGGCTACGAAGAAGGCGGCCAATTAACCGAGGCCGTCCGCCGCCGCCCGTACAGTGTGGTAGTGTTGGACGAATTGGAAAAAGCCCACCCGGATATTTACAACATTCTGTTGCAAGTATTGGACGAAGGCTACCTTTCCGATACGCTGGGCCACAAAGTGAGCTTCAAAAACTGCGTGGTGATTATGACTTCCAACGTGGGCGCGCGGGAAATTACCAACAAAGGCAGTAATTTGGGTTTTGCCGCCAAAACCACCGAAGAACAACAATACCAGGATATGCGCCAAGGGGTTATGGACGAAGTAAAAAAGACCTTCAACCCGGAATTTATCAACCGTATTGATGAAATTGTGGTTTTCCATGCGCTCACCAAAGAAAATATCGCCCAAATTTTAGACCTTGCTTTGGAAGAGGTGGACGACAAACTGGCCAATAAAGAATTGGAACTGGAACTGACGGACAGCGCCAAAAACTATTTGATTGAGCGCGGCTTTGACGCCAAATACGGCGCGCGGCCTTTACTGCGCACCTTACAGCGGGAGTTGGAAGACCCGCTGGCGGAAAACATTTTAACCAGCCGCTATGCCCCGGGAACGGTTATCCGGGTGGACTTAAATAAAGATACCCAAAAATTAACTTTTAGCAACGCCGCTTCTAAACCCAAAAACGCGGTGGCAATTTAACTGGAGGATACCAATGGACGCAAACAAACAAAAAGCCTTGGATTTGGCCCTCGGCCAGATTGAAAAAGCGTTTGGCAAAGAAGCCATTTGCAAACTGGGCGACAGCAATATTAAAAAAGTAGAAGCTATCCCTACGGGGGCATTGTCTTTGGACTTGGCCCTGGGGGTGGGCGGCCTGCCGCGCGGGCGCGTAATTGAAATTTACGGGCCGGAAGCGGGCGGTAAAACAACCCTTTCCCTGCACGTTGCGGCCCAAACGCAAAAAATGGGCGGTACGGTAGCTTTTATTGATGCGGAACACGCATTAGACCCGGTGTATGCGTCCGCCTTGGGCGTAAATGTGGACGAACTGCTTGTTTCCCAGCCGGACTCCGGCGAACAAGCCCTGGAAATTGCCGAAAAGCTCGTCCGCTCCGGCGCGATTGATTTGATTATTATAGACTCCGTAGCCGCCCTGGTTCCCAAAGCGGAAATTGAAGGCGAAATGGGCGACGCGCACGTCGGTTTACAGGCCCGCCTGATGAGCCAGGCCTTGCGCAAACTGACCAGCATTTTGAGCAAAACCAAAACCAGCATTATTTTTATTAACCAAATCCGCCAGAAAATCGGCGTGATGTTCGGCAACCCGGAAACCACCCCCGGCGGGCTGGCGCTTAAATTTTATTCGTCCGTGCGTATAGACGTACGCCGCATTGAAAACATCAAAAAAGGGGACGAAATTATCGGCACCCGCGTACGCGCCAAAGTGACCAAAAACAAAGTGGCGCCGCCGTACCGCCAGGCCGAATTTATGATGATTTTGGGCCAAGGTATTTCCCGCGAAGCCTGCATTATTGATAAAGGCGTGGAAGCGGGCTATATTGAAAAGAGCGGCAGTTGGTTCCTGTACGGGGATGAAAAACTGGGGCAAGGGTTAGATAATGCCCGCCAATACCTGGTGGACAACCCGGACCTCGCCAACGAAATACAAGACAAATTATTTGTAAAGTATTTGGGCATCCACTACGACGGCAAACAACTATCCGAAGAAGAAGCCGCCCAAAAAGCGCAGGAAGCCGCCAAACCGGCTCCCGCTAAAAAAACGGCTAAAAAATAACTGGCACAAACTTGCAAAACCGTAAAAGGCCCCGCACCCCGCGGGGCTTTTTCATTTCCCCCGGACGGAGCCTGTTCCCCCGCCGCGCATTTATTCCGCACGCCCCCCCGTTAACCGCACGCCCGCCCACGCCCACTGCCAAACCGCTCGCCCGCCGCCCACACGCATTTATCCCGCGGCCTAAGGGCGGAATTTCCTATAATAAATATATATGAAAAAATTTTCTTCCGTTTTTACCGCAGTCTGCGTAAGTATATCTGCCGTGTTGGCAGTGTATATGTTCTGGCAACGGTTGGCCCATTTATCCTCCGGCCTGGCCTACGACGAACTTTATTCGCTGGCTACGGCCTGGCCCGGCTTGAAACTTTCCTATATTTGGCACGAAATTCTGCTAAAAGACGTCAATTTGCCCCTCTATAACATCCTGCTGTACGGTTGGAACCATCTGTTCCCCGCGGAGCCGTTTTATATGCGGTTGTTTAATACACTCGCTTCCCTGGCCACCGTGCCCACCGCTTATTTTTTGGCCCCCGCCGCTTGGCCGAAACTTAAAAAGTTTATGCTTACCGCGCTGACGGCGTGTTCGTTTATTTTGGTAGCATTCGGGCTCTACATCCGCGCCTACTCTTTTGCCGTGTGGGCCGGTATGGCGTTTACTCTATTGGCTTTAGGCATTATTGACGCACTGGCCCGGCAAAAAAATCCGTCTGCCAAAACCTGGGCCGCCTTTTTTATCATTGGTTTACTCGGCTCCTATTTGCATTATTTTTGCTCCGGCCTGTTTTTTATTACCGCGTTAGTGGTGTTTTTATACGCCTGCTATTATAAAATAGGGCGCGCGACCGCCTTTTGGGGCACGGCAGCGGTATTTGCCGCTTGGTTCCCATGGGTAATTAATACTTATTTGATTATGTCTGCCCCCGCCGGCACTTGGTGGTATGTGGTGCCTTGGGCCCGCGCCACTTGGGATATTTTGCAATTTTTATTTGGTAGCCCTGCCCTGGTGGGTGGCATTTTGGTTCTTCTGATTCTTTCTGCCGTTTCCCTGGTTCACACGCAAAAAAAACGCTTACTCTTAAACGCAAGCATTATTTTGCCTGTGGTGCAAATCGGCCTGTTGCTAGCGGTGGTGGCGGTGGTTTCCTTAAAATACAATTTATGGTTGGACCGCTACTTTTTATCCTTTATGCCCCCCATTTTAGTATTAATTGCCGGTTGTTTGCACCACTTGTACGAACGGCACCGCCTGTTAATTGTGCTTTTCCCGCTCCTTGCCGCCGCCTGGACCGCCCACTTTTGGAATTTGGACTACCTGTTGACCGCGGAATTTACCGGCCTGAAAGATGCTTTTAGCTTTATCAGCCAAAACTGGCCCGGGCAACCCGTATATGTGGATACCGCCAAAACCGGCTACCCGGATAAAGCCCTGCAAGTTATGCTCCAGTATTACGCGCCGGGCCACCAAATGACCCTTATTTCCCTGTCTAAAGAAAACGCCCCGCAAGCGGCGCAAACGCCCAAACCGCCGGTGCTGATGCCACTTTGCACGCAGTACCATTTAATGCAGTTTTCGTTTGATTACAATTTGGAAGAAGACCGCGAACCGTACCTGTTTGGCAAAGATGTATGCGTATTTACCGCGCACCCGGTGCCGGAGGTGCGCCCGTGACCCAGGCGGACCTGCTGACGGATTTTGCCAACCATTTAACTTTTGAACGCCAACTTTCCCCCAATACGGTGTCGGCGTACCGTTCCGACGTGGAAAGTTTTTTGGAATACTGCCTGGCAAACGAGGTAGAGCCCCAAAACATCGCGCCGGAATTTTTAGATAAATACCTCTACCAACTGCGCAGGGTGGAACAGCTCTCCACCACCAGCGTTTTCCGCAAAATGGAGGCGGTAAAATGTTTTTATAAGTTTTTACTGGTGGAAGAAATAATTACGGATGACCCCACCCGCTTTCTCAAATCCCCCAAACTGGCGCAAAAAATTCCCCAGCAGCTTACCCGGCAGGAAATGGACCGCCTGCTATCCTATCCCGCCAAAAAGTTTGACGAAATCCGCACGCTAACCATCGTGGAACTGTTGTATGCCGCGGGCCTGCGCGTAAGCGAACTTATCAACCTGCGTATAGAAAACGTCAACACGCAGGAAGGGTGGGTATTGGCGTTTGGCAAAGGGGGCAAACAGCGTTTTGTGCCCATTCATCCGCAAGCCTGCCAACGGTTAAAATATTATTTGGACGTGCGCGAAGCCACATTTGCGGATAAAATAGTCGGCTCGGAACTTTTTTTGAACCGCCACGGCCGCAAAATCAGCCGCCAAAGCGTTTGGAAAGACTTGGCCGACTTGGGCCGCAAGGCGGGCATTTCCCAGCCGCTCCACCCGCACTTGTTCCGCCATACTTTTGCCAGCCATTTATTGCAGGGCGGGGCCGATTTGCGCAGTTTGCAGGAAATGCTGGGCCACGCCAATTTGGCTACCACCCAAATTTATACGCATTTGGACGTGGCCGACCTGAAAGAAAAACATAAAAAATTTCATCCGCGGGGTTAAACCATGAAACGCCTGATTTTTTTGCGCCACGGACAGAGCGAATACAACCTTTTCCACCGTTTTACCGGGTGGGATGATTGCGCTTTAACGCCCGAAGGAAAGGAGCAAGCCCGGCAAGCCGGGGTTTTACTCCGTCAAGCGGGCATACTTCCCCAACGGGCGTATGTTTCCAAACTGGTGCGCGCGCGGCAAACACTGCAAAACGCCTTGCAAACGGCGGGCTGGCAAATTCCCACCCTGTCCGTTTGGCAATTAAACGAGCGCCACTACGGGGCCGTGCAAGGGCTTACCCGCGCGGAAGCGGGCCGCCGATTCGGCCCAGAACAAGTGTTATTATGGCGGC
>UQFW01000049.1 GCA_900540405.1 Candidatus Avelusimicrobium faecicola
CCCAGAACCCCGGTTTTACGGCCCGCATTACTCAAGAGGATTACGAGCGGGACCCGTTTACGGGCGAGCGGTTTTATAACCATTGGGACGAATTAACGAAGAAATAAAATTTGTGGGTGTTTTTGCTGAAAAACCGGGTGCTTTTACAGGCCCGGTTTTTTTATGGGGAGCGTAAAAAAGCGGCCCCCTGTTTGGGGGCCGTGGGGATTTGAAAATTATTTTTTAGCAGGCTTTTGGGCGGCTTTTTTAAGCAGGCGCGCAACTTTTTTGCTTTCTAAATCGGAGCGGGCTTGCACCACGGCTACCAGTTTGGCAAAGTTTTTGTCTTGGGTGTCGGCGCCGTGTTCCAACAGCAGTTGGGTAAGCGTGGGGCTTTTTTGGTATGCGGCGGCATAAAAAAGCGCGTTTAGGCCGTCTTTGGTGGTTAAATTAGGGTTGGCCCCGCGTTTAAGCATATAAGTAATTAAATCCGTGCGGTCGGTTTCCGACGGGAATTTTTGCGTCAGTGCCATCATAAGCGCGGTGGCGCCTTTATCGGTTTGGGTGTCCATATCCGCTCCGCGGAAAACCAGCAGTTTGGCGGCCTCGGTCCGGCCGTCGCGCGCGGCAATAAACAAAGGGGTCCAACCGTTGGGAGTGGCAGAGTTAATATCTAACCCTTCGTCTAATAAAAAGTTGATTACGTCCTCGCTCCCGCTGGAAGCCGCCGCGTGCAAGGCGGTAAAATCGGCCCCTTTATATTGGCGTTCGTCGTCGTCAAACAGCAAGGTGTAATCTAGGGGGGCGCCGTCTTCCACGTCGTTTTTAACGGCGGTTAAATCGCCCCGGTAGGCGTCTGCAATCAGGTTGGCGGCGGCGCGTTCCACCGCGTTTTGGCGGTAGGAAAGGCCCAAGCCCAACACCGCAATTACAATAATAAGAATGACCCATTTTTTCATTGTGTAAACCTCTCCCTGTTATTGTAGCAAAAGCGGGGGAAAAAATAAAAAAATTGTTTTTGTGCCCGGCAATTTTAGAAGGGGTTGTTTTGTTTTTTTTTTTTGATAAATTTTACATATAGGTAAAATTTATCAAAAAATGAACCTAACCATAAAAAAACGCTATAAAGGCCGTTTTTGGCTGTTTATGGAGTTATAAAAAGGAGCAGAAAATGAAACGAGGTTTTACATTAATTGAATTATTGGTGGTGGTACTGATTATAGGCATTTTGTCCGGCGTAGCCTTGCCGCAGTATGAAAAAGCGGTTATGAAAAGCCGCTATTCTAACTTAATGGCAACGGTGAATGCGTTGGGCACGGCGGAAGAACTCTATTATATGGCTAACGGAGAATACACCGACGATTTTGAAGCGTTGGATATTGCCCCCGGCGGATGCACCTTATCGGGCGATAAAAAAACTTGCACTTATGATTGGGGAAGTTGTAAATTAGATTCCTCCGGGAATGACCGCGCAGCGTGTGTAAATAATACAAGTATGAAAAACGGATATGCCTATTATTTTGAACATGGCGGGTATGCGGATTGGGGCCGCGCTTGTTGGGCACTGACGGCGGACAGAACGGATAAATATGCTAAACTTTGCGAAAATATGAGTGCAACTTTTGTGGAAAATACTAATTTTCCGCCGTACGGAAGTGGATTTCTTTACAAATTTTGAGTTGGTTTTTAGAGGGGCGGTAAGCCCGGCCCGCCACAGGCAACTAAAAAATTTGAAGTATTAAGTATAAGAAAACCCCCGGTTCGCTAACGCTTGCCGGGGGTGTTTCATCCTACTGGTTATAAATTACTTAACCACTTTTTCCGTCGGTTGGATAGCGGCCAGTTGTTTATACAGGTCGCGCTGCTGTTTGGGATAAGAAAACCCCCGGTTCGCTAACGCTTGCCGGGGGTATTTCATCCTACTGGTTATAAATTACTTAACCACTTTTTCCGTCGGTTGGATAGCGGCCAGTTGTTTATACAGGTCGCGTCTCCAAGCGTATTCGGATTCAGCGCGTTTAATCAGTTCTTTGGCAAGTTCCGGGTTATCGCGCATCAAGCCTTTGAAGCGGTTTTCGCCGCTCATGTAGTCCGCCAACGGCAACGTCGGCGCGCCTAACGGGCTATCCACATGCAAGGGGTTTTTGCCTTCGTAGCGGGCCTCGGGGTTGAAGCGGTACAGAATCCAGCGGCCGGCTTGTACGGCGCGTTTGGCTTCGCCCATACCTTTGGACATATCAATCCCGTGCGCAATACAATGGGAGTAGGCAATTACCAACGCCGGGCCGTTGTAAGCATCCGCTTCCGCCAGCGCTTGAATGGTCTGGTTCATATTGGCACCCATGGCTACTTGCGCAACATAAATGTTGCCGTAGGTCATGGCAATCATACCCAGGTCTTTCTTCGGCATTTGTTTACCGCCCGCCGCAAACAAGGCTTTGGCGCCTAACGGGGTGGCTTTGGACATCTGGCCGCCGGTGTTGGAGTAGACTTCCGTATCCAGCACCAAGATTTTGATGTTCTTGCCGCTGGCTAATACATGGTCCAAACCGCCGTAGCCAATATCGTAGGCCCAACCGTCGCCGCCCAAAATCCAGACGGATTTTTTGACGAGGTAGTCCGCCAAGCTCAGCAAGCGTTTGCAGGTATCGCAACCGCTTTCGGCGCCTTTGTTCAAAATGGCTTTCAAGTCGGCTACGCGTTTTCTCTGTTCTTCAACGCCCGCATCCGTGGATTGGTCCGCGTTTAACAAGGCATCAATCAAGGCCGCGTGTTCTTTTAAGCCGCCTTCTTTGGCTTGCAAGAGCAAGGCTTTGGCATCGTGGTTCAGTTGGTCAAACGCCAAGCGGATACCCAAGCCAAATTCCGCGTTGTCTTCAAACAAGGAGTTAGACCACGCCGGCCCTTTGCCGTCCGGGCGTTTGCAGTAAGGCGTGGTGGGCAGGTTGCCGCCGTAAATGGAGGAGCAGCCCGTCGCGTTGGCCACAGCCAAGCGGTCGCCGAATAACTGGGTCAACAGTTTTACATAAGGGGTTTCACCGCAGCCCGCGCACGCGCCGGAGAACTCAAAGAGCGGTTGGCGGAATTGGGAACCTTTGACGGATTCTTTCTTGGTGGTCACGTCCGCCTGTTTGAGGCCCAAGAAGAACGCAAAGTTGTCAATTTCGTTTTCACGCACGGAAAGCTGGTGAACCATGTTCAAGGCTTTCTTTTCCGGGTTTTCTTTGTTTTTGGCGGGGCAGTTAAATACGCAGGCGCCGCAGCCGGTGCAGTCTTCCACCGCTACTTGTACGGTGAATTTCTTGCCGGCAATATCGCCTTTGCCGTCGGCCGATTTGAAGGTTTTGGGCGCATCTTTCAGCGCGTCGGCATCATAGGCTTTAATGCGGATAGCCGCGTGCGGGCACACCAAGGAGCAGAAACCGCATTGGATGCAGGTGTTCGGGTCCCATTCGGGTACCATAATGGCAATATTGCGTTTTTCATACTGCGTGGTAGCGGTAGGATATACGCCGCCTTCCGGCATAGCGGAGGTGGGTAATTCGTCACCGCGGCCGGCAATCATTTCGCCCAATACATCTTTTACAAACGCGGGGGCGGAAGCCGGCACAGGGGCTTTGGTGTGCAGGGTGGAGGTCACTTCGGACGGGTATTTTACTTCGTGTAAACCCGCCAAGGCCGCGTCCACGGCTACATAGTTTTTCTTAACAATTTCTTCGCCTTTTTTGGAATAAGTCTTTTTGATGGCTTCTTTAATATCGGCAATGGCTTTTTCGGTAGGGATAACGCCCGCAATACCGAAGAACGCCGTTTGCATAATGGTATTGGTGCGGCTGCCCATGCCGGTAGCCAACGCAATATCGGAAGCATCAATGGTGTAAACTTTCAGTTTGCGGTCAATGATGATTTTTTGTACTTCGGCGGTCAGGTGGTTCCACAATTCATCCGCGGCATACGGCGCGTTGATTAACACCGTGGCGCCTTGTTTGGCTTTGCCCAGCACGTCGTATTTATCCAAGAAGTCAAACATGTGTACACCGATAAAATCGGCCGATTGGATAAGGTACGGGGCGCGGATGTAGTTTTTGCCAAAGCGGATGTGGGACGTGGTCATAGAACCGGATTTTTTAGAGTCGTACACAAAGTAGCCTTGCGCAAAGAAACCGTTGGCGCTGATAATCTTCATGGTGTTTTTGTTGGCGCCTACGGTACCGTCGGAGCCCAAACCGTAGAACAAAGCGGCAAAAATGTCGTTAGCGGCTTTGCTTTCCAATTTGGTTTCGGGTAAAGAAGTGTGGGTTAAATCGTCGTTAATGCCCACGGTGAAGTTTTTAATAGGCGCGTTAGCGGCCAAGTTGTCAAAAACGGCTTTGACGTGGGAAGGCGTAAAGTCTTTAGAGCCAATCCCGTAGCGCCCGCCAATGATAAGCGGCGTGGTGGGGAATTTGGCCTTGGCTTCGGCGGTTAAGAACGCGGCGCACACATCTTGGAACAACGGTTCGCCCAAGGAGCCGGGTTCTTTGGTGCGGTCCATAACGGCAATCTTTTTAACCGTGCTGGGGATAACGCGCACAAAATCGGCAATAGAGAAGGGGCGGAACAATTTAATTTTGAGTACACCCACTTTTTGGCCTTTCATGGCTTCTACCGCGTTTTGGGCCACGTCCGCGCCGGAACCCATAATCACTACCAGTCTTTCGGCGTCTTCGTCCCCAACGTATTGGAACAAATCGTATTTGCGGCCGGTCATTTTTTCAAATTTGGCCATTTCTTCTTTTACAATGCCGGGCACGGCGTTATAAAATTTGTTGACGGCTTCGCGCGCTTGGAAGTACACATCCGGGTTGGCGGCGGTACCGCGCACGGTGGGGTGTTCCGGGTTGAGGCCGCGGCTTTTGTGCTGGGCGATTAAATCGTCGTCAATCATTTCGTGCATTTGTTCTTTGGTCAGGGGTTCCACCATGTTCAGCTCGTGGCTGGTGCGGAAACCGTCAAAGAAATGCAAGAAAGGCACGCGGGCGCGCAAGGTGGCCGCTTGGGAGATTAAGGCCATATCCATGGCTTCTTGCGGGTTATCGGAGCAGAGCATGGCCCAACCGGTTTGGCGCACGGCCATAACGTCGGAATGGTCCCCGAAGATAGACAGAGCGGAAGTAGCAATCGCGCGGGCAGACACATGGAACACCGTGGGGGTCAATTCACCCGCGATTTTGTACATATTGGGAATCATCAGCAGTAAACCCTGCGAAGCGGTAAAAGTGGTGGTCAGGGCACCGGCCGTTAAGGAACCGTGTACCGCGCCGGAAGCACCGCCTTCGGACTGCAATTCGTTCACGGAAGGAACGTTGCCCCAAATGTTGGTTTCACCTTTGGCGCTTTTGGCGTCGCAGATTTCACCCATGGTGGAGGAAGGAGTAATCGGGTAAATAGCGATTACTTCGTTGGTGGCATGGGCGACGTGGGATACTGCACCGTTGCCGTCCATAGCAACTAATTTTGCCATATAAAGAAGTCTCCTTTTGCGTAAAATAAAAACGGTAAAACTCCGCACGCCCAAAGGCATGCGGGGGCCGGAGGTAAAAACCGGCTTAATACTATTGTATAACTTTGGGGGGGAGCGGTCAAACTATAAATTTACCGCGCGGTAAATAATGTTTGCATTTGGCCCGCGCCATCAAAATTTATTTTTTGCAAAAGGGTTTTTTTATGCAAGGCCCCGCTTTTTGGTAAACTATATAAAAAGGGGGCCGTTTTTAATTATGAACCGTTTATACCGTTTTGTTTGTGCGCACCGCCCGCTGTGCGTGGCGTGGGAAAGTTTGCGCTGGCTGGGGCATAAAATTTGTTTTTTCCACCATACCAAAACCCCGGTCTGGTACCGTTTTGATAAAAAATACGCGCCGGGGGAAACTCCGGCCGAAACCCTGCCTGTCAATGCGGAGTGGTACCGTATTTCCCGCCCGCTCTACCGCCACGAACACGTTTATTATAATGTGGATGCGGCCCTAAAAGCCAACCCCCGCGTAAAGGGGCTGGCGTTGGTGTTTTTTATGGGTATTGGGGATTATTTGTATACAACCCCCATGTTGGAGGCCCTCAAACAAAAATACCCGCAGTTGCCGTTTTATGCGTATGTGGGCGCGCAGTTTGACCGCAATAACTCCCCCTTGGTGGGCAAACTGTTGGAAACCAACCCGCATTTTGAAAAAGTGTTCTATTTTACAGGCTCCCGCCACCCGCTGATTTGGAAGAATTACGACTATTCCGCCGCCTTAAAAGACGTGCCGGAAGATTTTTTAGTTATGCCCGTTTATTACGATTACGGCGTGCATATTCCGCACCGCGTGAGCAGTTTGTTTGAAACCTTTAATTTGCCGGTTCCCGCCCAAACGCCCGCGCCGGTGATGTACTTCCCTAAAGAGCTGTCGCCGGTGGTGGCGGAGTATCTGGCCCGCGCGGAGCGGGGCGCGCAAGGCAAAAAAGGCATTGTGTTTTTGCAGTTGGATTCCCGCGGCTCTGCCTACACTTATCCGCACATGGTGCCTTTGGCGGAGGGGTTAATGAAAGCGGGGTATTTTGTAATGAGCGTGACGAAAGGCGGCCCGGAAAACAACCCGGATTACCTGTTGGTGGATATTAAAAAATTATCCATTAACGAAACCTGGCACCTGCTCCACCTGTTAAAAGCGCGGTTTGCTTTGTATGTAATTGCGGTAAACTCCGTGTTTTGGGCGGCTTCGGCGGGGCTGAATTTGCCCAATTTGGGGCTCCAACACTGGGTGGATAAAAAAGTGCATAATTTGTGGTACCCCAATATACAGGTTGTGACGGATTACATCTACCCGCTGTTGCCGCGTGAAAAGCAAATTGTGGCTCCGGCGGAAAGTTTTACGCCGCACAACCGCAAAATTATAGATTATAAGCCGGATTGGGTGATTAAGTGGTTCAAGCAGACGTTTGAAAAATAAACACTTGCTTTTTGAATTTGCATAACATAAACTATAAACAATTATAAAAGGGAGGTTTTTATGAAAAATAAGGGGTTTACCCTGATAGAATTATTGGTAGTGGTGTTGATTATAGGTATTTTGGCCGCAATCGCGGTGCCGAAGTATGAAAAAGCGGTAATGAAAGCGCGTATTGCCGAGGCTAAAACCACCTTAAAAGCGCTGGTGGAGGCTACCCAAATATATATTTTAACGAACGACGAAACTCCGCCAAGCATGGATAAATTAGATGTCCGCCCGCCGGCCTCCGGCAACTGGCGCTATTTTTACCGCACTTGTGATGGCAAAGGAACCAAACTGGGCTGTTCCCTTTCCGCCGAACCCTTAAAACCCGGCTTGCCGGTAGTGGGTACGGAAACGCGGGATTATGACCCGACAGATTCTTTGTACGGCGTATTTGAAGCGATTGAAAATAATTCCAATATTACGAATAAAGATGCTTGTTCCAAATACGGCGGAAAGATAAAATCCTCCGGCACGGATAATTACTGCGATTTATAATCTGTTCAGCCAAAAAAACGCCCCGGGTTTTGGCCCGGGGTGTTTTTTTCAAAACTACTTATTCCTTATATTCGTTATAACTTACTTTTTTATCAAAGGCTTCGCGGGGGCGCGCATCCGGCGTTTCGGCGGGGTAGCCCATAGCAATTAAATGCTCAATTTTTTTGCCTTTGGGCAGGTGGAAAAATTTTTCCGCTTTGTCGGAATTTAACCAACCAATCCAGCAGGTGCCAAGGCCTAAGTCCCACGCGCGCAACACCAGTTGTTCGCCGGAAATACCCTGGTCCACCAAATAAAATTCCGTCCGGCGGAAGTAATTGCCAATCCGGCTGGTAAAGGAGCCTTTGTCGGACACGGCGGCAATCAGCACCGGGGCTTTTTCGGCCCATTTGCTCATGGCGTACACGCCGCTGAAAGCCTCTTGGCAGAAAGCCGCTTTTACTTGCGGGTCGTCAATTACAATGTAATGCCACGGTTGGGAATTACAGGCGGACGGCGCCAGCCGGGCCGCTTCCAAACAGGCGTTGATTTTTTCCCGCTCTACGGGTTTATCCTGATATTTACGCACACTGCGGCGCGTTAAAATAGCTTGTTCCAGTTCCATAAAAAATTATCTCCTAAAACTATCTTATCATTTTATACAATAACAAAAGGGAGAATAAAATTTATGCAATTTACCAAATATAACGGTTTAGGAAACGATTTTGTTTTTGTAAACACGTTTAAGCACCCGGTGCAAGACCCGTTCCGCGCGGCTAAAATTTTGTGTGACCGCCGCCGCGGCGTTGGGGCAGACGGGCTAATATTAATCGGGCCGTCTACCGTCAATGATGTGCGTATGCGCGTGATAAATGCGGACGGCAGCGAAGCGCAAATGTGCGGCAACGCCTCGCGCTGTGTGCCGTTTTTTGTGCGGGAACAGGGTATTCTGGATAAAAATGAACTGACCCTGGAAACTTTAGCCGGGCCGATTTTTACCAAAATTGTGGACGAAGCCAAGGGTTTGGTGACGGTGGATATGGGCATACCGCGTTTGTTGCGGGGGCAAATACCCATGACGGGGGACCCCGCCGAATGTGCCATAGATATCCCCTTGCAAATGCCGGCGGAAGTAGTGTACGGCACGGCGGTATCCATGGGCAACCCGCATTTTGTAATGTTCGGGCCGGACGCGGAGCATGTGCCGGTGGAAGTATACGGCCCGCAGGTGGAAAACCACCCCATGTTCCCGCAAAAAACGAATGTGGAATTTGTGACGGTACTAGACAAAAACACCGTGCGTATGCGCGTGTGGGAGCGCGGCGCAGGCATTACGCAGGCGTGCGGAACCGGCGCTTGCGCCAGTGTGGTGGCGGCGGTTATCAGCGGGAAAACCAACCGCCATGTGACGGTAAAGCTGGACGGCGGCGCCTTGCAAATTGACTGGCCGGAACAAACACATATTTTTATGACCGGCCCCGCCGAAAAAACTTTTACAGGTACTTGGGAGAAACCACTGTGACTTTACTAAACCAAAATTACTTAAAATTACCCGGCAGTTATTTATTTTCCGAAATTGCCAAAAAGGTGGCCGCTTTTAAGGCCGCCCACCCGGATAAATCCGTCATCAGCCTGGGGATTGGGGACGTTTCCGCCCCGCTGGCCCCGGCGGTGGTGGAGGCGTTGCAAAAAGCCTCGCTGGAAATGGGTTCTGCGGACACGTTCCGCGGCTACGGGCCGGAGCAAGGCTATGCTTTCTTGCGCGAAGCCATTTTGCAAAACGATTATACCGCGCGCGGCATTCACCTGTCTGCCGATGAAATTTTTGTAAGTGACGGCGCCAAAAGTGATGTGGCCAACTTTCAGGAATTATTTTCGCCCTCGTGCGTGGTGGCGGTGCAAAACCCGGTTTATCCCGTATATGTGGATACTAATGTAATGGCGGGGCGCACGGGCCCTTTTGCAAACGGCGCGTTTGCGGGGCTGGTGTATTTGCCTTGCACGCAACAAAACGCTTTCACGCCGGATTTGCCCCACACGCGGGCGGATTTGGTGTATTTATGCTCCCCCAATAACCCCACCGGTGCGGCGCTCACGCGCGAACAACTCACCCGCTGGGTCAACTGGGCCAAAGCGAACCATGCCGTTATTTTGTTTGACAGCGCGTACGAGGCGTTTATTTCCCAGCCGGATGTGCCGCACTCTATTTACGAAATCCCCGGCGCGCAGGAAGTGGCGGTGGAGTTCCGCTCTTTTTCAAAAACGGCCGGATTTACCGGCACGCGCTGTGCGTATACTGTGGTGCCCAAAGCCCTGCAAGTGCAGGACGAATCGGGCCAAAATTACAGCTTAAATGCGTTGTGGCTGCGCCGCCAAACCACCAAGTTTAACGGGGTGCCCTATATTGTGCAACGCGCGGCCGAGGCCGTTTATTCTCCCGCCGGAAAAGCGCAAACGCGCCAAGCGGTGCAAACGTATATGCAAAATGCGCAAGTGATTTTATCGGCCTTGCAAAATGCCGGGCTGACGGCCTACGGCGGCGTAAATGCGCCGTACATTTGGCTCAAAACGCCAAACGGGCTTGATTCTTGGGCGTTTTTTGATAAACTGTTATCAGAGGCGTGCGTTGTGGGAACGCCGGGCGTGGGGTTTGGCGCGTGCGGGGAGGGGTTCTTCCGCTTAACGGCATTTAACACCCCGCAACTGACCCAGCAGGCCGCCGGGCGCATAGCGGCACTGACGTTTTAACGCTACATTTGATACAATAAAAAAGACAAAAGGAGATAACACATGAAACGTTCCAACCAAGGGTTTACCTTAATTGAACTTTTAACCGTAGTGCTGATTATCGGCATTTTAACCTCGGTAGCGCTGCCGAACTACACCCGCAGTGTAGAGCGTTCCCGCGCGGTGGAGGCAATGGCTTCTATTAAAGCTATTAATGATTCCATTTATACTTATTATGCCAAACACCAGGAATGTCCTACCACGTTTGACCAACTGATGGTAGACGTGCCCGGCGGCGGAAACAGCGCCACGGCGGTGGGGAATAATTTTACGTTCAAACTGGGGGGGAACGGCACTTCCCGCATTTTTGGTACTACTTGTTCCAGCGTGGTGGCCGTACGCCAGACGGCTTCTTATGAATACCGCATTTGGAACCCGTATACCACCGCTACCGGGGTTAAACGCTCTTTGGCGTGCAAAGGGGAAAACCCCAAAAGCACCGGGGTTTGTGATTCGTTGGATTTAGCCACCGGCACACCGCCTATGAAGTAGATTTATTCCAACCTGCAACCGGGTGCATAAAAGCGCCCGGTTTTTTTGTGCCCCTGGAATGCCCCTTAAAAAAACAGTTGCAAAATACGGTCAGATAATGTACTATTTTTGCATTATATAATAATAAATAATTAAGTATATTTAACGCAAGATGAGAGGAACCCCATGGCAGACAAGAAAAAGGATATTTCCGAGGGAGCAGACCGCGGTAGTAAGGCCGCAGGCAGTGTTGGGGCTTTTTTTAAGCAGTTAAATTGGGATATTGTTTCTTTTTTTCCGAACAGCCCGTGTGCGCGCGATAAGAAGAAACCCAAAGAAAAAGAATGATTTTATCTGCCGGGTGCGCGGGTGTGATAGCGGCGGCAGGCCCCTTTACTTGGGGTTGTGGCGTTTCGGCCCGGCGG
>UQFW01000050.1 GCA_900540405.1 Candidatus Avelusimicrobium faecicola
CCCGCCTGTTTTAAGAAAGAAAACAACATTGTGGCGGTGGGCAAACTGGCTAAAGAAAGCGGCTTTGATACCTTACTTAAAACGTGGGCGCGGTTGGCTCCGGCGCATACCTCGTGGCATTTAACGCTGGTGGGGGACGGCACGGCCAAAGCGGCTTTGCAAAAATTTATTGCAAAACACAACCTGCAAGCCAGTACGGAAATCGTCCCCGAGGCCAGCGACGTTTACAGTTTGCTGCGTAATGCGGATATTTTTGCTTATCCGGCCTTAAACCCGGCACAAGCGGATATTTTGTTGGACGCCATGGCCAGCAAACTGCCTTGCGTGGCGTGTGAATCGGCCCCGGTGACGGAGTTGGTAGCTAACGGCATTAACGGACTGATTGTAAACGCGGGGGAAGAAGAACCCTTTACGATTGCGCTGGACGAATTAATGGTCAACTGGGGCAAGCGCGTGGGGTTTGCGGTGGAAGCCGCTAAATTAAAAGAGCGCTACCCGTTTGAAGATTTCGTGCGCGCGTTTGCGGAGTTGCTGGCGTAATTTCGGCCCCGCCTGTGCGGGGCTTTTTTTCTGAAAAGAGGTTTTTTGTGAACATTACCTGTATCATACCCACTTTGGGCGGCGGCGGCGCGGAGCGCGTGATGTTGCAACTTTGCGCCGGGCTCGTTGGGCGCGGCCACCGCATCACCTTGCTCACCCTGTATGACGCGCCGGATTTTTATACGGTGCCGCCGGGTGTGGAGCGGGTGCAGGCCCATGCGGACCCGCAGGCGCAAGGCCTGTGGGCGCGCCTTAAACGGGTATGGCTCTGGCGGCGGGCCATTAAGCGCACGCGGCCGGATGTGGTTATTTCTTTTATGGCACTGGGCGTATTGGCGGCCGCGTGGCTGTTGCGCGTGCCGTATATTTTTGCCGAACATTTGGACGTTTCCAAAGTGCGCCTAAGCCGGCAGTGGCTCAAATGGCGCCTTTTTTTACTTAACCGCGCCGCCCGCGTGGTGGTGCTTTCCTGGCGGGATAAAGCCTATATTGAAAGGCATTACCCCCGTTGGAAAACCAGCGTAATTTATAACCCGGCTTTTGCGCCCCAACAACGTCAGTTGGCCCGCCCGCCCTATTTTACCGCGCCGCATACGGTGCTTGCCGTCGGACGGTTGACCCGCCAGAAAGGCTTTGAGCGCCTGTTGGAAGCGTGGCAGTTAATTCAGCCGCGCTTTGCAAATTGGCGGTTGTGCATTGTGGGCGGCGGCGAAGAAAAAGAAAATCTAACCAGTTTGGCCGAAACATTAGACGTGCAAGGCAGTGTGTCGTTCGTGCCGCCCCAAAAGGATTTATGCGCCGCGTACCAATATGCGGATTTGCTGGTTATGTCCTCGCGCTTTGAGGGGTTCCCCTTGGTGCTGTTGGAGGCCATGGCGGCGGGCGTGCCTGCCGTCAGCTTTGTGTGCAACGGCCCGGACGTAATTATCCGCGACGGCACAGACGGCTTTTTAGTGCCGCAGGGAAATACCGATTTGTTAGCCGAAAAAATGGCGCAACTTATGCAAGATGAATCCCTGCGCCAAGCGTTTGGCTCCCGCGCGCGGGAAGTGTGCGGGCGTTTTAGTCCGGAGCATTTTGTGCAGGAGTACGAACAGTTATGTTTAGCCGCCCGCAAGTAAGCATTATTATCCCTGTATATAATATGCAGGACGAACTGCCCAAATGTTTGGAAAGCGTGGTTTGCCAAACCTTTACGGATTATGAAGTATTGGTCATTAACGACGGCTCCACCGATAATACCACCCAAATTATTCAAAATTTTAAGGAACAGCACCCGCATTTTATGTGCCTTACGCAACCCAATCAAGGGGTGGCGGCGGCGCGGAATGCCGGGCTTTTGCGCGCAGAAGGAACGTATGTTTGCTTTTTGGACGGCGACGATTTTTTAGAGCCGCATTTTTTGCAACGCATGGTATCGGCCGCCCAAAAAACCGGGGCGGAGGTGTGCCTCTGCCCGCGCCCGGTGTATGAAATGCCTACCGGAAAAATCATAACGGAAAAATTTGCTTGCCCACCGGTTATGGTTGGGGCGGAAAAAGCCGCCGCGTTTGAATCTTTCCAAGCCGTTATGAGTGTGTGCGGCAAACTGGTGCGGCGGGAGTGGCTCCAAAAAAATAATATCTGTTTTCCGTTGCAGGCGGTGGCGGAAGATATTTTGCCGTCTGTGCAAATGTTGGCCCACGCGCCCAAAGCGGCCTTTGTGGCGGATACCGCCAGTTATTATTGTGTGGGGGGCAAAAATGCGCTTTCTTCGCGCGTGCAAGGTAAATTTACCGCGTTGTTTACAGCGTTTATGCAGGCGCAGAAATGTTTGGTTAGCGCGGGCCTTTACGCCGCCTGTGCGCGCGGTTTTGAAAATGTGCGCTTAACGTGTTTGTTGAGCCATATTTCCGCCTTTGGGCTTACGGCCGAAGAATGGCAGTTGGCAGTAGAAAACCGGGCGGAATTATTAGCCGTGCCGCTGGGCCTGTTGCGCGGGCGCGCGGCGGTGCTAAAGGTGCAGTTCTTCCTGCTGAAATTGTGTTTGCGGTGCGGGGTTAGTTATCCGCGTGTATGGGCCAAAATAGCGCGGCTTAAAAAATCAGCGTGCGGCAAGCGTGTGTAAGAAAACCCGCCAATCCCCGCTGTATTTGGTCAGCGCCCACAGCGCCGCCAAAAAGATAATGCCGCCTGTAAAAACCGTAAAAAACGGCGCGGAAAATGCACAAAATTTGGTGGCGGCCGCCGCCGGAACCAACGCAATTACATTTAAGGATAAAATCCGCACGCCGTCTAATAAAGAGCGTCCGTAAGCGATTTTGGCAAAGTGTTTGGCAAATAAATATTTATTAATGGCAAAGCCTATCAAACAGCACGCGGCTTGCAAATATGGGTACGCAAACGCGCCCCAATAGTAAATCCCCGCAATTACCGCCCCGGTAAAAAGCAAATTGCTAACCAGTAAATAAGGCAGAGCCTCTTTTAATTTGCGTTGGGCGGCAAACAGGTTGTTTTGCATCATAACCGGCGCCAATAAAACCATCACAAGCAGTAGCGGGCGCAAAAACGCCGCGGCCTCTCGGGCCGATTGGGCGGTAAAATTCCCGCGTTCAAAAAATAAGCGCACAATATCCAACGCATAAAAAGCCGTAAACACAAAAAGCGGCATCAGCAAAAAGAATAAAAAGCGGTTGGTGCGCAAAAAATGTACGTTCAGGGCTTCGCCGTCTTGGCGGGCGGAGTCTTCGCTTAATTGGATTTTGCTAACCCCGGTAATGCGCCAGGTGAGGATTTCCGTGGGGGCGTCCGCCAGTTGCTTGGCGTAATTGAGCGCGCTGACTAACCCGCCCGCTAGGCCGCTGATTAAATACACGGGAATAAGCGTATTAGCCAGGCCCACCAATTCCAACAGTTGGCTGGTTAGTAAATTCTTTTTTAGCCGCGTATGAAAAAGGCCCCGCCCGGGGGTAAAATCCCACCCGCACCGCGTTTTTAATAAATAGATAAATACGCCCATTTGCAGTACATTGGCCGCCAAAAAGCCGTACACCATGCTGATAATCCCCCATTGTTTGGCGCCTATTAGTAAACACGCAAGCGGAAAGAGCGCATTGGCCGGGGCCAACCATGCGGAGCCGAACAGCTTGCGCATTTCCAACAGGCCGGATAAATAAGTGGTAATTAATTGGCACGCAAACAACAGGCAGACGGCGCTAAATAAATGGGTTTGGCCCGCTAGCAACGCGGGGGAAAAGCGGGTCAGCGCGCGAGCGAGCGCGGTGGGGAAAAGGAGCCCTGCCGCGGCTACTAATCCGCCCAGAAAAATATAAAAACAGAAAACGGTATTCAGCAGGCGCATGCCGGTTTGGGGGGCGGTTTTTTCGGCATTCATAGCCTCCGGGATAAAAACCGCGGCATTGACCCGCTGGGCAAAATTGACCGCCATGCCGCTAAGCATAATCAAATAAAAATATAAGTCTGTATCCGGCCGCGTGCCAAAATAAAGCGCCAGTAAAATGCTGTTCAAAAAGGAACACGCCTTCCACGCCGTGGTGGAGCATACCGCCCACCACGCGCCCTTTTGGTAGGAAACAGGCTGAAAAAGGTTTCGCATATTTGATATTATAATAATTTAGGAGATAGATAACCGTGACAACCAAATTTGAACCTGTTATTGGACTGGAAATTCACGTCCAACTGGCCAGCAAAACCAAACTGTTTTGCTCTTGCCCCAACGGCGTAGGGGAAGACACCAAACCCAATACCGCCGTTTGCCCGCGCTGTACGGGCCAGCCCGGGGTACTCCCGGTACTGACGGAAGGCGCCGTGAAACTTGCCGTAAAGGCGGGGCTCGCGCTGGGGTGCAAAATTAACGAATATTCCACCTTTTCGCGCAAACATTATTTCTACCCGGATTTGCCCAAAGGCTATCAAATCACACAGTTTGATAAACCGATTAACGGCGCCGGGAGCATTGAAATTACCTTCGGCCCCAAAGAAAATTTGCAAAAAAAGAAAATCGGTATTCATCATGCCCATTTGGAAGAAGACGCCAGCAAATCCGCCCACTTTGAAGATTACTCTTTAATTGACTTTAACCGCGCGGGTTGCCCGCTACTGGAAATTGTTTCCATGCCGGATATGCGCAGCCCGGAAGAAGCCTATGCGTATCTGACGGAAATTAAACGCCTGATGAAATGGGTGGAAGCCTCCAACTGTGATATGGAAAAAGGCGAACTGCGCGTAGATGTGAACGTGTCTTTGCGCCCGGTGGGGCAGGAAAAATTCGGCACCCGGTGCGAAATTAAAAACTTAAACTCTTTTAAGGCCGTAAAAGATGCCCTGTATTACGAAATCAACCGCCAGACGGAACTGTTAAATAACGGCGGCCAGGTGGTGCAGGAAACCCGCTTGTGGGATAAAGAGCAAAACGTCACGCGGCCCATGCGCTCCAAAGAGGACGCCTTGGATTACCGCTATTGCCCGGAGCCGGACTTGCCGCCCATTGTGTTAAAACACGAATGGTTGGAAGAGGTCAAAAAGCAAATGCCGGAACTGCCCGCCCAAAAAGAAGCCAAATTTATGGCGGCCGGGTTAAATGCGTATGATGCCGGCGTGCTGACGTCCTCGCTGGACTTGGCCACTTATTTTGAAGCCGTGACGGCGGGCAAAAAGGTGTCTGTCAAAACGGCCTCCAACTGGATTCAGACCGATTTATTGGGTATGCTCCACGCGGAAAAGAAAGAAATTGCCCAAAGCCCCATTTCCGCCCAAACATTGGCAGAGCTGTTGGAAATGGTGGAAGGCGGCAAAATTACCCGCAAACAGGGCCGCGACGTGTTTGATAAAATTTGGCAGGAGGGCGGCTCCCCCAAAGCCATTGTGGAAAAATTGGGTATGGTGCAAGTAAGCGACGAAGGCCAACTGGAAGAATGGGCCAAAGCCGCTATTGAAGCCAACCCCAAAGCGGTGGCCGATTATAAAAAAGGCAACAAGGCCGCCATCGGTGCTTTGGTGGGCGGGGTGATGAAAGCCAGCAAAGGCAAAGCCAACCCGCGGCTCATCAGCCAACTGTTAGCCAAGTTATTGGCCTAATCGGTTTAGTATAAAGAACGGCCGGGCCTGTTGCAAGGTCCGGCCGTTTTTGTGTAAGGGCGGGCGGCAAAAAGGGAAAGCGTTTGCCTGCAACCCACTTTAGTACGCGCACGCGGGAGGTTTTGTATTGACCCGGGGGCAAAAATTCTGCTATCATTTATAGGTAGACTCAATATTTAATAATGGAGATACAAATGAAGAACTTATTGAAAGTAGTTTTGGTGTTGTCTTTAGCTGCCGGCTTGACCGCTTGCAAAAAGAACATTAAAGACGATGCCAACGCCGACTTGACCGCCGGCACTTCCAGCGAAATGGTATTGGAAGAAACCACGACCGAAGTTGTTCCCGCTGTGGAACTGAGCTTGGGTACGGTGCATTTCGCCCTGGACAAATACAATCTGACTGCGGAAAACCGCAAAGTATTGGAAGCCAACGCCAAGGCCATTAAAGCCAAAGCTGCCGAAGGCTTCAAAGTAGTGGTGGAAGGCAACTGCGACGACAGAGGCACTATCTCTTACAACATCGCTTTGGGCGAAAAGAGAGCCAACGAAGTAAAAGCCTATTACACCCGCTTGGGTATTGCGGCCGAAAACATTGCCGTTGTTTCTTACGGCGAAGAAAAACCGGTCTGCTACGAAGCTACGCAAAGCTGCTGGGCGAAAAACCGCCGCGCGGATACCGTACTTATCGTAAAATAAACAGTCTTTAATAAAAAGGAGCCCGAACCGCTATGAAACAAGTGCTTAAACTTATTTTTATAGGAGGTTCGGGCTTTGCTTTATGCGGCTGTTTAGCCAGCGAGCGTGACATGGGCACGCTTAAATTACAGCTTAAAGAACTGAACGATTCCATTTCCGTTTTGCAAACCAATCAGGCTGAATTGGCTACCAAAATGGAAGAACTGACGCAAAGCCTTTCTGTATCCAGCGAAAATTTATCCCAACTGGATACGCAAATGGTGCGCTTGTCTACGAAACTGGACGATTTATCCGCCACGGTGCGCACGCCTGCCCAACCGGCGGCGGCCCAAGCCCCGGCCACCCAGCAAGCGGCGGCGGTGTTGCCGTCCGACTTATTCAACGAGGCCAAAGGCTTGCTGGATAAACAGTCTTATGCGGCGGCGGCTACCGGGTTTAAGTTGTATATTTCCAAATATCCTACCAGTGAACAAGCCGAACAAGCCTATATTTATTTAGGGGATGCGTACGCGGCAGACGGCCAAGCCAAACCGGCGGCTATTGCGTATGCCACCCTGTTGCAAAAGTTTCCTCAAAGCAAATTAACGGCCACTGCCCGCCTGAAATACGCGCGCAGTATTGTGCCCTTGGGCAAGACGGAAGAAGCCCGCCGTTATTTGGCATCCGTCGTGCAAGAATTTCCTTCCACCCCGCAAGCCGAACAGGCCAAAGCGGAGTTGGCAAAACTAAAATAACCTTTTATGAAAAATTTAATTAAGTGTATTCTGCCGCTACTTTTGTTAGCCGGCGTGGTGAATGTCGCTTTTGCGCGGCCTAATACGGATGTTTACATTGGTATTACCTCTTACGGTAGCCAAAAAGTGCCCGGTTTGGGTCTGCCGGAGTTCAACGCCCCGGCTAAAGCACAAAATGCCGCGCAGGAAGTGCGCGATGTGCTTCGTGCGGATTTGATGTATATGCGCTATTTTGATGTGCAGGAATCCGGCCCCGCTTTTAACGAAAAGCGCGTGCAGGACAGCGTGGGCGCGTGGGGCAAACAGGGCGCGGCGTATGTGCTGGCGGGGAGTGTGTCTTATGCAGAGCCGCATTACACCATCCGCCTGTATGTTTATGACGTCAGCACGCGCACGGCAGTATTTGCCAAGGCTTATAAAGGTACGCAATCCAGCTTGCGGCGCTTGGCCCATGTGGCGGCGGACCAAATCGTCAGTGCGCTAGTGGGCAAGTGCGGTATTGCGGATACTAAAATTGCTTTTGCCAACGACGCCACCCGCAGAAAAGAAATTTATGTGGTGGATTACGACGGCCAAAATTTACAAAAATTAACGAACGATAAAAGTATTGCCCTGCTCCCCCGGTGGTCTAAAGAGGGGCGGATTTATTACACTACTTACCGCTATGGCAACCCGGATATTTTTGCGATTGATATGAAACTGGGCAAAATTGCACCGGTGGTCATTCGCGGCGGGCTGTCCTTAATCGGCGGTGTTTCGCCCGACGGAAAAGCCTTAGTGTTTACCAGCTCCGGCGGCTCTAACCCCAGTATTTATGTATACAATTTGGAAACCCACAAAAAGACCCGCCTGACGAATAAAGCCTCTGTGGACGGCTCGCCGTCTTACTCTCCGGACGGAAAATATATTACGTTTGTATCCAACCGGGCCGGCAATCCGCAAATTTATGTAATGAATTTGGAAACAGGCGATACCCGCCCCTTAACCCGCAGTTTCAACTGGTCGGACTCTCCCCAATGGTCGCCCACCGGGGAATGGATTGTGTTTGCGGGGCGTGAATCGCCGTTTCATCCCATGGATATCTTTTTGGTGGACTTAACGGGCACGCAAATCCGCCGCTTAACAACGGATTCGGGCACGAACGAAGACCCCACCTGGTCCCCCGACGGGCGTTTTATTGCCTTTACCACCACGCGCAACGGCGGCAAACGCCAGCTGTATGTGATGGATTTTGACGGCAGCGCCCCGCACTTAATTGCGGACCTGAAAGGCAACTCCTATACGCCGCACTGGAGTTTTGATAATAATTGCAGACAATAACAAAAGCCGGGCACCTCGCCCGGCTTTTTTGTGAATTTTCGCACAGCCCTGCGGTGTTGCGCGGGGCTTTTGGTGTGTTAGGCGGCGGATAAAATCGCGCCGAGCAGGGCCATAATCGCCCCGCCGAAAAACACCACCGCTATTACCGGCAACAACACAATGGCTATTGTCAGCCAGCTGAATACGGCTACCCAAAAGGCGGTGCTTTTGGCTTCTTGGGTGTGGCCGTCGCGCGCCAAATCCTGCGCGCGCAAGGCCAGTATCAGCGCCGCCAAGGCCAGGGCAATCGTAAAAAATCCCGTAAAGCAGGATAGTAATACGGCCACAATCGCTAGCGTAAAATGGGAATTTACGCAATTTCCGCCGGTGGCCGCACAGTGGCAGTCTTCGCGGTTTTTATCGTTGATTTGGCATTGGGAATTATTTTCTTCGTCTGGCATTTTACCCCCTTGCAACCGGGCCGGCAACGGCAAATTTTTCGTGCCTAGCCAAGCTGCCCCATTATTATATAAAATATAATTTCTAGGAGTGCATTATATTATGGAAATAACCAAAAAAGATGTGGAACTTTCCGGCAAATTGGCCAAAATGAAAGTGACCGACCAAGAAGCCGATATTTATAAAGAACAATTAGAAGCGTTGTTTAAGTGGGTGGCCGAGTTAAAGGCCGTCAATACGGACGGCGTAGAACTGGCGGAAGCCTCCCTTTGCGCGCACATGCGTAAAGACGAACCGGTGCAGGACCCGGCGTTAGCCCGCACGCTGATTGGTGCTTTTAACGACCAAAAAGACGATTGCGCCAAAGTGAAAAAGGTACTGTAAATGAATATGACCATTTCTGAAATTTTAAGCAATATCCAATCCGGCAAACAAACGGCCGAGGCCGTCACCCGGGCGTGTTTGGCCAAAATTGCCGAACTCAACCCCACTATCAATGCATTGGTGGAAGTGTGGGCCGAGGACGCTTTGAAACAAGCGCAGGCCGTGGACGCCAAAAAAGCCCGCGGGGAAAAACTGGGCGCGCTGGCCGGTGTTCCCGTGGCTATTAAAGATAACATTTTATATAAAGGCCATAAAGCCACTTGCTGTTCCAAAATGTTGGCGGATTATGTGGCCCCGTATAATGCCACCGTGGTAGAACACCTGTTGGCGGCGGATGCGGTGATTATCGGCCGCGCCAATATGGACGAATTTGCCATGGGTAGCAGCAACCAAACCTCCGTGTATGGCCCGGTGCATAACCCGGTGGATACGACACGCGTTCCGGGCGGAAGCTCCGGCGGCAGTGCGGCGGCGGTGGCTTGCGGAATGGTGCCGGTTGCATTAGGTACGGATACCGGCGGCTCCGTGCGTCAGCCGGCGGCTTTTTGCGGCGTGGTGGGTATGAAACCCGGCTACGGGCGTATTTCCCGCTATGGCATAATAGCCTTCGCCTCCAGTGCAGACCAAGTGGGCGTACTGGCCAACAATGTGGACGATTGCGCCACGGTGCTGGAAGTTATCTCCGGCAAAGATATGAATGACTCCACCAGTTTAGAAGCCCCGGTGCCGGATTATAAAGCTGCTTTTACGGCGGACTTAAAAGGTGTGCGCGTGGGCCTGCCGAAAGGATTTTTGGACGGCTTGGCCCCGGTCATTAAAAAACAGGTGGAAGCGGCCGCCAAACAACTGGAAGCCCAGGGCGCAACCTTGGTGGAAGTAGATGTTCCGCACGCTAAATACGCGGCCCCTTGCTATTATATTATTACCAGTGCGGAGGCGTCCTCCAACTTGGGTCGTTATGACGGCATCCGCTACGGCTACGCCGCCAAAGAGGCCCATGGATTAAACGATTATTATGAGCTTTCCCGCGCGCCGTTTGGGCTGGAAGTTAAAAAGCGTATTATTATCGGCACTTACGCGCTGACCTCTGCCCGCTATGAAGAATGTTTTGTAAAAGCAATGAAAGTGCGCGAACTGCTCCGCCGCGATTTTAAGAAAGCGTTTGAACAAGTGGACGTTATTTTAACGCCCACCTCTCCCACTACCGCTTTTAAGTTGGGCGCACACGACGAAAACCCGCTCTCTTTGTATCTGGCGGATTTATACACCTGCCAAGGCAACATTGGCGGTTTGGGCGGGATTAGTGTGCCGTTTGGTAAGGACGAAAACGGCCTGCCGATTGGGGTGCAATTTTATGCGCCTATTTTGAAGGAAGAAGTAGCCTTAAATGTGGCGCACCACCTAGAGAAAGCACTATGATTGTTTCCGAATTTTCGTGCGGCGGTGTAATTTTAGACGGGCGTAAGGTGCTGTTGGTTCAAGTTAAAAATATGAAAGGCAAAAAAATTTGGACCTTCCCCAAAGGCCATATTGAGGCCAACGAAACGCCCCGTCAGGCCGCTTTGCGCGAAGTGCTGGAAGAAACCGGTTATAAAGCGGTGATTGTCCGGCCGATGATTCGGGTAAAATATGCGTTTACTTTCCAGGGCAACTATGTTAAAAAAATGGTGCAGTGGTATTTGATGAAAAAGCTGGGGCGCATTGGCAAACACGACGCGGCGGAAATTATTTCTATCCGTTGGGTGTCTTTAACCAAGGCGCGCGAGTTGGTGCAGTATCCCAGTGATATACGGCTGGTGGATATGTTGTTGGCGAGTTTACACATATCGCCCGTAGAGTTGCCCGAAACCGAGTAGATAACAACTGGTGGTAGGATTTAGAGATTAACGCACAAGGGGAAAAATAACATTTTTCCCCTTGTTTGCGTTTGA
>UQFW01000051.1 GCA_900540405.1 Candidatus Avelusimicrobium faecicola
TTGGAATTTGCTGATGATGTCTTTTCTGTCTTGCATGGAAAGTACCATTTTTTTGTACACTTAGGCCGTTTGCTGCACAACCAAGCACTCTTTATCCGAAGGAGTACCGAGCCGGAGTAAGGGCCTTCTCCTATTTTTAATTTATACTTACTAAAGTACAGTTTAATTATAGCAAATTGATTTGTATTTGGGAAACCCTATAACAGGTTTTCTTTGGGGGCGGGGCCGTATTCGTTGGGTAAAGGGGAGCCTTCTTGCCCCATTAACTGCTGGTAGTAAAACTGCCAGTTGCTACCTTTCCAATAATTAAAAGTGCGCCGCAGTGTAGCAAATCCACTATACCCCAAATCGTGCCCGCGGCGTACCTGCAGGGTCCACGACCCCACAAACATTACGGCACACACGCTGTACAGGGCAACTTGGTATTCATTTATCAACGCCAACGCCTGCTCCAACTTATGGGGTGGCAAGAACAGCATAATGATAATAGCAGTAAAAGCCGCAAACGCCGGGGCCCGGTGGCTGTAAACGTATTCTTTACGGCTGGCGCGGCCGAACGGACACCAAAAGAGAACCAGGCTTTTAACTGCGTATTTTATACCATCTAAAATGAGTTCCATAACATTATTGTAGCAAAATAAACCGTCAAACACAGAAAAGCCGCAACCCATTATCCGGGCCATGAAAAACCCTATAACTGGTTTTCTTTGGGGGCGGGGCCGTATTCGTTGGGTAAAGGGGAGCCTTCTTCCTTAAATAACCGGCGGTTAAACTGCCAGCCTTTGAACATCATACATTCGGACGAGTGCCACAGCGTAGCAAACCAACCATACCCCAAATCATGCCCGCGGCGCACCAATACGCTATACGAAGCTACCACCACCCACACACAGCCGCCCACCAACACCCAGGTATAATTATTTGACAAAGTATCCCACAGGGCCGGGTTGCGGGCAGGCAAATACTTAAACGCCCCTACCACCAGCACCGCCAACGCAAGCGTGGTATTATTGTAATAAGTATATTCTTTACGGCCGGCGCGGCCGAACGGATAAAAACACAAAAGCAGGCATTTGAGCGTGTAAAAAATGATATTTGCTATAAATTGCATAGTTTTAATTATAGCAAAAACAAGCGGATTTTATTGATAATTTATAGGGAAAGCCCCAAGTGGAGCGCGGCAAATTTGTCCACATTTTCCAACTCTAAATCCGCCAAGGTATGAAAATCACTAAACTCTTGGCTAATCCAAGCAAATTCTTTGCCGAGTTTATCATCTAAAACGGTTTGACGGATTTGCGTTTTCATAGGCTTTCCCCCTTTTGTAAATGTTGTTATATTTTATTGTAATAAGTCCGGGGCGGCTTCTCCAGGGCCGTTAGACCCAATTTTTACCTTTTTTAGACCTAACCTTTTTTCCGCCGGGGGCCCACGCTTTTTATAGGCCCAAAAGAACCAAGTTTTGTATACTGTTTGTATATGAGCGCTTTGGAAAAACTGATTACGCAAGCCGAACAAACCCACCGCCTGACCCGGGAAGAATTAATCACCTTACTGACAGACCCGCAGGCGGATACGCTTTTATTTGAGGCGGCGGACCGCGTACGCAAAGCCAACGTGGGGGACGGAGTTTATCTGCGCGGGCTGATAGAATTTTCCAACTATTGCAAAAACAACTGCTGTTATTGCGGTATCCGGCGCGATAACTCCCACGCGGAGCGCTACCGCTTAACCCCGCAGGAAATTTTACAAACGGCCCGCCTGGCCCAAACCCTGGGCTACAAAACCGTCGTGCTTCAATCCGGCGAAGACCCTTGGTTTACGGCGGACAAAATGTGCGAAATAATCCGCCAAATCAAACAATTAGGGCTGGTAATTACGTTAAGCATTGGCGAAAAAACGCGCGAAGAATACGCCGCCTACCGCCAAGCCGGGGCCCAGCGCTATTTACTGCGCATAGAAACCACCGACGTAAATTTATATGAAAAACTGGACCCCGGTATGCGTTGGCACCAACGCGCGAAGTGCCTGCAAGACTTAAAAGAATTAGGCTACGAGGTCGGCTCCGGCTCTTTAGTGGGTTTACCGGGGCAAACGGCGGAAAGTTTAGCGGATGATTTATTATTTTTTAAGCAAATCCCGGTGGATATGGCGGGAATCGGGCCGTTTATCCCCCACCCGCAAACGCCGCTAAAGGGCGAATCCACCGCCGGGCATTTTACCTTATCCCTAAAAATGATGGCCCTTATGCGCCTTATTTTGCCGGACATCAACATCCCTGCCACAACCGCCATGGAAACCCTGCACCCGCAAGGGCGTATCATCGCCCTGCAAAGCGGGGCCAATGTGGTTATGCCCAACGTGACGGACGTCTGCTGGCGCAAGCGCTATGCGTTATACCCGGGTAAGATTTGCCTGGGAGAAGACGCCACCCAATGCCGCGGGTGCATAGAGGGCAAAATAAACGCTATCGGGCGGCATATTGCCCACGCGCCCGGCTTTCATGGGGAATACCTCCAAATGCAAAAAAAATCCGCCCGTTAGCAGGCGGATTTTAAGGGCGTTTTCCATAACAAATTACCAATCTTTATAGGCCGCTAATAAATACATCAGCCGCTCTTTACTCCGGGATTTTTCCACCAATATTTGCCGTTTGGCCGGGTTTATAATGCACAAGCCTTGGCCGCAGGTATTAAACAAATACATCCGCGGGCATTGTTTGCCGTTGCAATTAAGGTATTCACTGCGGCCAATCGGCACAATATCTTTTTGGTAGGCGGTGGCAATTTCTTCCTCTAAAAACGCCTGGTCAATCGCATTGGCAAAGGCTTTGGCATATGGGCACCCGCGCAGGGAAAGCGTAAAAACGTGCTTTTTGGGCCCTTGCAAATATTGGCTAAATTCGCTGTTGTTTTCAATAGAGTCATACACTTCCTGGGGAATATTTTTTACTTTTCCGCCCCCCAGCAACGCCCCTTTCAAGTCCCCCTTGGCAAGTGCCGGGTTTTCAACCGGTACTTTATCCGGGAATAACATAAACAGCCCGGCCGTCAGCACGCATAAAAACAGGAAATACGCCATAAAAGAAGCGCCTTTATGATTCATAAAAAACCTCACCATTTAATATGCGTATATTTTAGCACAAAAACGCTTTTTATCCACGCACAATAAAAAACCCGCCCGGTAGCAGGCGGATTTTTTAACTCCTTTCAAAACACACAATTTACCAGTTTTTATAGTGCTTTAGTAAGGGGATAATGCCCGAGCTTCGCTGGGAATTATCCACTACTATTTGGCGTTGTGCCGGGTTAATAATACATATCCCTTCGCCGCACGTTTCAAGTAAATAGGATTTAGGGCACTCGGCGCCCCCCTTACACCTTATCATTTCGGAGTGGCCCACCCGGATAATATCCTTGTGGTACACGGAGGCAATTTCCGGGTCCGAAAATGCCGCGTTTAACGCTTTGGTAAAGGCTCTGGCGTACGGGCAACCGCTCGGCAAAACCGCAAAAACGCGCTTTTGGGACCCGCGCAAATATTGGCTGTAATCCGAGTTCAGCGCCATAGAATCATACACGCTCTGCGGGATTTCTTTTACCTGCACCTCCCTAAATAGCGCGGAATCGGCTATATCGGCCCCCAACATTTCCTGTTGGAATTTGGATACCATCGCGTTTTGTGCTTCCGGGGGCAACATGCCTTTGGTTAGCGGCAAGCCGCCCTTCCCCAGGTCCGTCGGAATAGCAAGCGGTGCTTTATCCGGGAACAATATAAAAAGCCCGGCCGTCAGCACGCATACCAGCAGTAAATATGCCATAAAAGAAGCACCTTTATTATTCATAAAAACCTCACAATTAATATGCGTATATTTTACTAAAAAAGCCCCGTTTGTCAACGCATAAATAAAAAAATCCGTAAATTTGCTTTATTTTCTATCAGAAATGTATTACAATATAAAAAATTCGCGCGGGATTTATGCCCGGGCAACACTACTAACTGGAGATGTAGCATGGTAAAACAGACCGTCAAAAAAGCCGCTAAAAAATCCGCGGCCAAAAAGACTGTAAAATACATTTACTCCTTCGGGGCCGGAAAAGCCGAAGGCAACGGCAGTATGAAAGAACTTTTGGGCGGAAAAGGCGCCAACTTGGCCGAAATGTCCGGCACATTAAAACTGCCCGTCCCCCCCGGATTTACCATTACTACCGAAGTTTGCACCTACTATTGGAACAACAAACGCACCTATCCCAAAACTTTACAAGCAGACGTTGAAACCAACCTGAAAAAAATTGAACGCGAAACCAAAAAACAGTTCGGCTCCGAAAAGAACCCGCTGTTAGTATCCGTGCGCAGTGGGGCCAGAGCCTCCATGCCGGGTATGATGGAAACCATTTTGAACATCGGCCTGACCGAAAAAACAATCCCCGGTATGATTGCCAAAACGGGCGACCCGCGCTTTGTATATGATGCGTACCGCCGCCTGATTATGATGTATTCCGACGTAGTGATGGAAAAAGCCGCCGGCATTGAGCCCAAAGACGGCGAAGGCATCCGCAAAATTTTAGACGGTATGATGGGCGACTTGAAAAAGAAACTCGGCGTCAGCGACGACACCCACATCCCCGCCGAAGAATTAATCAAACTGTGCGCCCAATTTAAGGCCACCGTTAAAAAAGTATTGGGCAGCGCGTTCCCGGATGACCCCATGCAACAGCTTTGGGGCGCCATTGGCGCGGTGTTTGCCTCTTGGAACGGCAAACGCGCCATTGCTTACCGCAATATTGAAAACATCCCGCACGATTGGGGCACTGCCGTCAACGTGCAGACCATGGTATTCGGCAACATGGGCGAAACCAGCGCCACGGGCGTAGCGTTCACCCGCAACCCCGGCAATGGGGATTCCCACTTTTACGGCGAATACCTAATCAACGCGCAGGGCGAAGACGTGGTGGCCGGTATCCGCACGCCGTCTCCCATGAACAGATGGTCTGCCAACGAACATTCCAAACATTTGCCCACCTTGGAAAAAACAATGCCCAAGGTGTATAAAGAATTGGATAAAATCCAACAAAAACTGGAAAAACACTTCCACGATATGTTGGATATTGAATTTACGATTGAAGACCAAAAATTGTGGATGTTGCAGTGCCGCGTAGGCAAGAGAAACGGCACCGCCGCCGTGCAAATGGCGTTGGATATGGTAAAAGAAAAGCTAATTACCCAGGAACAAGCCGTTCTGCGTGTGACCCCGGCCCAGTTGGGCGAACTTTTACTGCCCGCCATTGACCCGAAAGCCGAAGCGCAGGTAAAACCGATTGCCACGGGTCTGCCGGCCGGCCCCGGCGGTGCATGCGGCAAAATTGTATTTAACTCCGCCGACGCCATTAAACTGCATGAAGCAGGCAAAAACGCTATTTTAGTGCGCGAAGAAACCAACCCGGAAGATATTGAAGGCATGCGCGCGGCCTCCGGCATTTTAACCCAACGCGGCGGGATGACCTCCCACGCGGCGCTAGTGGCGCGCGGTTGGGGCAAATGCTGTATTGTCGGCTGCGGAGAATTGGAAATCAACTTGAGCGCCAAAACCGTTAAAATGGGCGGCAAGACCTTCAAAGAAGGCGACGAACTGACCTTAAACGGCACCAAAGGCTGGGTGTATAACGGCGCCTTAAAAATGTTGGAAGCCGGCGAAGGCAACAAAAACCTGGTTAAATTTTTAGCGTTGTGCGATAAAGTGCGCGTCTTAAAAGTGCGCGCCAATGCCGATACGCCCGAAGATGCCGCCAATGCCCGCAAATTCGGGGCCGAGGGGATTGGGTTGTTCCGCATTGAACACATGTTCTACGGCAAAAATTCCGATAAACCGCTCTTTATCCTGCGCAAAATGATTCTTTCCGCCAGCGAAGACGAACGCAAAAAAGCGGTCAACGAATTATTCCCCTTTATGAAAGCCGCCATTAAGGACACCATTAAAGCCATGGCGCCTTACAGCGTGACGGTGCGCTTAATGGACCCGCCCTTGCACGAATTTGTGCCCACCTTGCCCGAAAAACAGCAAGAATTGGCCAAAGCGTTGGGGATTAGCATGGCGGAATTTAAGGAACGCGCCGCCGGCCTGCACGAAGTGAACCCCATGATGGGCCACCGCGGGATTCGTTTAGGGGTCACCTATCCGGAAATTACCCGCATGCAAGCCCGGGCTATTTTTGAAGCGGCCGCCGAACTGCTCAAAAATAAAGTAAAAGCCGTGCCGGAAGTGATGATTCCGCTGACTTGTGACGCGCAGGAAATTGTCAACCAAAAAGCGCTCATCCGCGAAGAATACGATGCCGTGGTTGCCAAAACCAAAGTGAAAAATCTGAATTTTTCCGTGGGGACCATGATTGAAATTCCGCGGGCGGCCGTTCTGGCCTATGAAGTAGCCCAAGAAGCGGACTTCTTCTCCTTTGGCACTAACGACCTGACCCAAATGACGTTCGGTTTCTCCCGCGACGACATTGGTGCGTTCCTGCCCGAATACCTCAAACAAGGTATTTTGGAAGCGGACCCGTTCCAAACCCTGGACCAACGCGGCGTAGGGATGCTTATTGAACACGCCGTGGTGGAAGGGCGCGAGGCCAAACCCAACCTTAAAATCGGGATTTGCGGCGAACACGGCGGGGACCCGGAAAGCGTGGAATTTTGCCACCGCGAAGGGTTTACCTATGTGTCTTGCTCGGCCTTCCGCGTGCCGATAGCCCGCTTGGCCGCGGCTCAAGCCGCCGCCAAAGACGTGCTGGCCAAAAAGAAACACAAATAGGTTTATAGCATGCCAACCCCCGGGCCTTGTAAAAGACCCGGGGATTTTTTATTATTTTGAAATATACACGATACAGCTTTTTCCCCCGCGCCTTACAAAAGACCCGGGGGTTTTTATATGGGTAAATGGTACGAGCAACGGCTTTTCCCCCGCTCCCGGGGCTTATCCTATTATTACACGCTATGTTTTTATTGATAAGAATTTTGGTTTTTTATATGATTACTTGTATGCGCTGTTTAGGGTACAATGCGCTAATTGGCCAAACCAAAATAAACCCACGCAAGCGCAGGCCCTTTTGGCTCAAGCAAGTGGCGCAAGGCGGCTCATACCCCGGGCATATTTAGAAAATTCCGGGCAGGCGGCGCTTGCCCGGTTATACGGAGAATACTTTTTATGAAAAAAACAAAAGACATACTTTTATTACTGCTGTGCGGCTTGGTATGCGGCGGCTTTTTTGTGGGGTGCATTTTGGGAATGGGCGCCATTATCAATTATGTTCACAGCCACTCATCCCTGGGATTAAGTAAGTCAACCGCGCTCATCTTATTGGCCGCAGTTATAGTCGGCGCCTTAAAAATTATAGAAAAACTGTATAAATATTTTACAAGAAATTCCAAAAACCCCCAAATCACCCGCTATAAGGATGTTTCCGTAGTAGACGAGATGGACGAGATGTCCAAAAACATACCCTTTAGACATTTTGATAAATAAAGCGGGGCTATTTTGCCCTTTTGTTTATTAAAATCAAAATTACATCTAATTTTACAAATACTTAAATTTTAAGGATTTTTATTTTTAGGCTTAATTTTACAATTCTACAAAACTATTAAAATTTAAGCATTTTCATTTTTAGCTATTTTTTTGCAAAAAAACAAAAGCCACCGCATAGGTGGCTTTATGTATTAAAAACCGGCAAATGTTTTGGGGCAAATCAGAGAGTCTGTTTTAGAGCGTTCCGTTAGGCCGTTCATGGCGGCTCTTTGCGTTGGCAGGGCGCCATTAGTCCGCGTTCTGCGGGCGGGGCAATACAGGCTGCTCGGCGGGTTATTCTAAAGCGTATTCCCGCTTATATACCCCAGGAACCTCCATACTATCCACTTTTTTAACCCATTCTTGGCGGTTGCCTAAATAGGTTTGGGCAAAATCCCGCGCGTTTTTCAGGGCATCTTTGCTGTGGGTAGCATACCAACGCGCCACAAATTGCACCGCTTTTAAGCCGTTTCCGTCCGGCATATACTTAAATACATTGTATTCCGCCATGCTACCGCCGGGCGAAAATACCAAAAAATCTACCAAAGTGGCCTCTTTATCGGCAGAATTATGAATATCAAACGGCGCCTGCGGATTTTTTAATTGCATTAACCGGGCCATTTGCTCGGCCGCCTGTTGGGCCGAAATGCCTTTCATTTGCGGGAAAGAATACACCCCCACCATTTTGGAATAATTTTCCAAATCTTCCCCGGGTAAAAGATACTCGTTCACAAAGCCCGCTTGCTCCCGGGCGGAAAACGCCAACGCATACTCTTGCCCGTCAAACCGGGCAGACGGCAACTTTTCCGGCGCGCACGCCCCCAGGGCCGCCCCGGCTAAACAAAATAAAATAAATAGTTTTCTCATATTTATATTATACCTTTTACAGGGGCCGTTTTCCCCTTTACCACAGTGGAAATATTTACTAAAATATATCAATGAAAGCATTTCCTATTATTGTATCTTCGCCCTCCGGGGCCGGGAAAACCACGATTGTAGATGCCGTATTAAAGCGGGATAAAACAGTTGCCCGCGTGGTGACGGCCACTACACGCGCCCCCAGAACCGGGGAAAAAGACGGAGTGGATTACCACTTTTGGACGATAAAACAATTTGAACAGGCCATTAAAAAAGGCCAAATGCTGGAATGGGCCCAGGTGCATACGCACTATTACGGAATCCCTAAAAAATCGGTAGAGGCCTTGCTCAAAAAGGGTATCTGCCCGATTTTAGTGATTGACGTGCAAGGCGCCCGCACCATGTTAAAAGAATACCCGGACGCGGTGACGGTATTTATCGTTCCCCCCAGCTTAAAAGAGCTTAAAAAGCGCATTTTGGGCCGCAACGATAACACCCAAGACATTGAACTGCGTTTGGAAACCGCCAAAAAGGAAATGCTGGAACTGGACCACTACAACTACGCTTTGTTAAATGATGAACTTTCCGAAGCGGTGGATAAAATGGCCGGTATTGTGGCGGCGGAACAATGCCGCGTAAGCCGGCAGGATGACAGTATCAAAAATTTGAAGTAATTTTTAGAGGGAGTGAGCAAATGTCTACACAACAAGATAAAGCGTTTGACGCCGAATTAATGAACTTTGACGGAGACCGCTACGACGTAGTAGTATTGGCTTCCATCTGGGCCAAAGAACTCAAAAAAAAGGCCGAATACAAAAACCAACCCAATGCGGTGGTTATTAAAGTAGCGTTGGACGATATTATTTCGGGCAAAGTTTCCAAAGAAGAAGTATTAAAAATCAGCAAAGAAAACTTGGAAGCTGAATTAAAAGCGCAAGAAGAAGCCCGCAAAGAAGCCGAACGCAAAGCCAAAGAGCCCATGAAGCTGTAAACCATGAAAGACTCCGTCCGCGTTTTGGCGTGTGAACTCAAGCAGTTTCTTTCCACGCACGAAGAAGAAGACTTTATAGCGGCGGCCGCACCTCAAGCGGCCGCCGGATTTTCACGCGCGGACGAAGCCCCCACAAAACACGCCGCCCCGGCACCCGCCCAAGACCGCCTAACCGTTGTTTTTGGCGCCACGGCGGGGCAACCTGTGCAGGAAATTTCCGTAGAAAAGCCGGTTTCCCCGGCCCCGCAAGCGGCCCCTGTGCCTACTACAAAAGCGGCCCCTGCGCCTACCCCGCAACCGCTACCCCAAGGAACTTGTATGACGACCGAACAAAAAACCGCCGCGCTGGACGAACTGGCCCAACAAATTAAAACCTGCACCCGCTGCCCGCTGGGTTCCACCCGCTTAAACGCGGTACCCGGGGAAGGCAACGTAAATGCCCGCCTGATGTTTGTGGGCGAAGGCCCCGGCTTTGACGAAGACCGCCAGGGCCGCCCGTTTGTGGGCCGCGCCGGGCAACTGTTAGATAAAATGATTGCCGCCATGGGGCTCAAGCGCGAAGACGTTTTTATTGCCAATATTGCCAAATGCCACCCGATGGTGGACCCGCAACATCCCGAAAACCACGGCAACGACCGTGCCCCCAATGCCGAAGAAATTGCCTTCTGCCGCAAATATATAGAAAAACAAATTTCCATTATTTTGCCGGAATATGTGGTGGCGTTGGGCGGGGTATCGGCCAAAGCGCTGATTGCGGATGCCAAATCTTTAGGCGCGTTGCGCGGCAAATTCCACAATTTAAGTTTGGATAGCGTTTCCTTGGCGCGCCCCGTAAAAATTTTGGCCACCTATCACCCTGCCGCATTACTGCGCAACCCGGGTTGGAAAAAAGACGCCTGGGCCGATTTACAAATGGTTATGGCCGCCATGGGCTTAAAAGGAAGCCATTAATTTTTTATGTTTTGCAAAGTAGTGTTTGACGTCCCCCTGGACCGGGATTTTGATTACCATGTTCCGCCCGAATTAGAAGCGCAGGTTTGCCCCGGGGTGCGCATTACCGCCCCGTTCGGCCCGCGTTTAACGGCTGGGCTGGTGCTTTCCGTCAGCGACGAACCAACCTACCAAAACACCCAAAAAATCAAAGATATTGTTTGCGTGGTGGACCCGCGGCCGATTTTCGGCAACGATTTATTCCCCTTGGCCCAATTTATGAAAAAAATGTGGGGCGGCGCGATTGGGCAAATTTTATTTGCGCTCGTTCCCCCGCAACCTTATTTTAAGTTGTTGGAAAGCCCCGCTTTTACCCCGTTTACGCCCGCGTTTGCCCACACGCTGTACCCGCACCAACAGGCCGTATTAAACACCCTGCAAGCTATGCCCGCGTATGAATTTCACCCGGTTTTATTAAGCGGCCCCGCCGGAACCGGCAAGACGGAAACCGCCCTGCGTTTAGCCGCGCAGGTGTTGCAGAACTTCGGGCAGACGCTCATTACCGTGCCGGACATTGTAGCCGCCAA
>UQFW01000052.1 GCA_900540405.1 Candidatus Avelusimicrobium faecicola
GGAAAAGAAATACCGTTTCTACTCGTTTGGGGACAGTATGATGATTTTATAGCGCACGCGCCGCCCCCTCTCCAACACGCCCCGGTCCGTTGCCCGGGGCGTTTTTTTATGGGCTACGCTATGGCTGGGCGGCCCAATATGCTAAAATAGAAAATATGACGCTTATTTCCCCTTTTAGAATTTTGAGCAAAGATACCCGCTCCCAAGCCCGCACCGGCGTTTTGTATACCAAACACGGCGCGGTGCATACCCCGGTTTTTATGCCGGTTGCCACGCAAGCCTGCGTAAAAGCCCTCACGGCCGACGACATCCGCGACGTGGGCGCCGAGTGTATTTTATCCAACACTTACCATTTATACCTGCGCCCGGGCACAAATACGCTTGAAAAAATGGGCGGCCTGCATAAATTTATGAATTGGAACGGCAGTATTTTAACGGACTCCGGCGGATTTCAGGTTTACAGCCTGCCCAAATTCCGCAAAATTAAAGAAGAAGGCGTCACGTTCCAATCCCACCACGACGGCAGTAAACACCTGTTCACGCCGGAAAACGTAATAGATTTTGAAGCCCAAATCGGCTCGGACATTTGGACCATGCTGGATGTGTGTATCCATGCCAAAAATCCCACCAAGCACGAAGCCCGCGAGGCGCTGGATATTACCAAACGCTGGGCCGAACGCGCCGAGACCGCCTACCATAAAAAAATCAGCCAACAAAACATTACCCAAAACGCAGACGGCTCCTTTACGGTGGGCAACTCCCTGTTATTCGGCATTATTCAGGGCTCCATTTACCCGGATTTGCGCCGCGAAGCCGCCCAACACATGGCCGCCTTGCGCACGCACGGCTATTGCATTGGCGGGCTTTCTTTAGGGGAAACATTAGACCAAATGAACGCTGCCGTCAGCGCCGTGACGGACGTTCTGCCCGAGGGAAAACCGCGCTATTTTATGGGCCTGGGCACACCGATAGAAATTTTGAACTCCATTGAACGCGGCGTGGATATGTTTGACTGCGTGTGGCCCACCCGCGTGGCCCGCAACGGCCAAGCCATGACCAGCCAAGGCCGCCTGAACATCAAAAATGCGGAGTTCCGCCTGCAAGAGGGCCCCTTAGACCCGGAGTGCGACTGCTACACCTGCCGCCACTACTCCCGCGCCTATATCAGCCACTTGTTCCGCTCGGCGGAGCTGACAAGCCACCGCTTAATTTCCATACACAACATCCGCTTTTTAATCCGCTTAATGGAACGCGCCCGCGAGGCCATAAAAAACGGAACCTTCTTGGAATTAAAAGACGAAGTTATTTCCAAATACAAATAAGGTTTTACCGTCATAAAACCGCAGGACTTTCCATAGTCCTGCGGTTTTTTTATGGCTTACAGCCCCCCTTTTCATACAAAAAAATACCGGCCCCCAGAGAGGCCGGCACTGATTAAAAGGGCGTTTTACCTAGCAGACTTTCTTTTTTAAGCCCGATAAGGTTAAATATTCATCACACCCGGCCCCGGTGCAGCTAAAGCACATTTTGTACGGGGAAGAAAAAACTTTTATCTGTACCGCCACCCCCGGGAAGCGTTTGGTATTGGTGGCTTGTGCCACGCAATCGCGGCCGGTGCCTGCAACCAGCGTATAGTGCCAGTTGCCGTCACCGTTATCGGCCGCGATGTTTTCCGCCGGGATATTTACATCCAGCTTGCCAAAATCCCCATCGTCCGGCGCACATTTTTTGAAAGTAGTTAAGTACATCTGTTGGGCATCCGCTATTGCTTTTAGCATAACGGTAGCTTCGGCCGTGCGGGATTTTTTTACAGCGCTTTCATATTGCGGGAGCGCCACGGCGGCTAAAATGCCAATAATCAGCACCACCACCATTAATTCAATAAGCGTAAAACCTTTCTTCATACATTTCTCCTTTTCGGGTAAACCCCTATTACAAGTATAGCACAATTTTTTACTAATTCTAGCGGAAAATTTCCGTCACGCGCTTAAAAATACCGTTGCAATACGCCAACACCATGCCGTAATTGCTGACGGCTACGCCGCTTTTTTGCAAATATTCCACCCGGCGCAAAATTTGGCGGCGCGTCACCATGCACCCCCCGCATTGGATAGCCAATTTGTAAGTATCCAACGCTTCGGGCAACGGGTCCAAATTCGCCAGCACCGTAAATTCCAACCGCTTGCCGGTGTATTTGCGCAGTAAAGCCGGTATTTTGGTGCGGCCGATGT
The DNA here is from genome assembly GCA_900540405.1 of Candidatus Avelusimicrobium faecicola. Lineage (GTDB taxonomy): Bacteria > Elusimicrobiota > Elusimicrobia > Elusimicrobiales > Elusimicrobiaceae > Avelusimicrobium > Avelusimicrobium faecicola. The sequence goes on from UQFW01000052.1 coordinate 2,232, forward strand.
CGTCACACAAATTCACACTGTGGGAGCAAGATTCCATAATCAGTATTTTATCCCCGTCCTGCAAATTATCAATGGTTTGGGTGCCCCTTAAAAATGCCTTAAAATCCCCTTTCAGGCGGGAAAACAAAATGCTGAAACTGGTTAGCGGTATTTGGGGCGGCACTACCGCGCTAACCTGCTTAAACGCCTGGGAATCCGTCACCACCAACTGCGGGGTGTGGTTTTTTAACCAGGCGGACAACTCCGTATCTTTTAAGCAAACGGCCACCGCGCCTATATCCAATAAGTTGCGGATAGTTTGCACCTGCGGCAAAATTAGCCGGCCCTCCGGCGCGGAAGCATCTATGGGAATAACCAACACCACCTGGTCCCCGGGGCGCACTACGTCATCCAACAACACGCCGGGCGCATAAGCGCTAGCGGGCAAATGTTTTTGTATGGCCGCAAGCAACCCGTCCAACTGCGGCGCTTTGCAGGAAAACTCCACCGTATCCGCTCCGGCTACCGGGGCCGGCGCGTACAAATCACTTTTATTATGCACAAAGAAAAACGGAATTTGCCGCGCTTTACACGTTTGCATTAAAGCACGGTCACAAGCGTCCAACTCGCCCGCAAAAACCAAAATAGCCAGGTCCACCTGGTCTAATACCGCCTGGGTGCGGCTCACCCGCTGTGCCCCCAGGGCAGACGTATCATCCAGCCCCGCGGTATCAATCAGCGTGACGGGCCCTATGCCCAGAATTTCAATAATTTTTTTAACCGGGTCCGTGGTGGTTCCGGGGTGCTGCGCCACCACGGAAACCTGCTGTCCCGTCAGGGCGTTAATCAGCGAGCTTTTGCCCGCGTTCATTTTGCCAAAAATGCCGATATGCGGCCTGTTTACTTGTACCATAGTAAAATTATATATAAAAAACCCCGGGCCGGGCATTTCTTCCGTCCGGCCGGGCGGGCAGATTTTTTTACCCACCCGCGCCCTCAAGCATTTTTCCGGGCCGGGTTCCTGCGCGGGCCGAACGGCACCGCCTAACCTTAAAAATCCCCCAAAAAGCGTTTTTCCGGGCGCCGGTTCAAACGCACCCGTATTTTATCGGTCCCAATAAAGTATAATAGAATAGAAGCATACCTTACGAGTACAAGGAATTATATGACCAACGATTTTAACGCTTATTTGAAAGACCGCGCCAAACTGGTGGAAAAGAATTTGGCTAAATATGTGGGAAAAATTGAAAATTCGCCCAAAGTTTTAACAGATTCCATGGCCTATTCTTTGCAAGCGGGCGGCAAACGCGTGCGCCCTATTTTGCTAATGGCTACGGCGGAGGCTTTCGGCAAAAAAGCGGCGGATGTAATGCCCGCCGCCTGCGCGGTGGAAATGCTGCATACTTATTCCCTGATTCACGACGATTTACCTTGTATGGATAACGACTCCCTGCGCCGCGGCAAACCCACCAACCACAAAGTGTTTGGGGACGATTTGGCCCTGTTAGCCGGGGACGCTTTATTAACATATGTGTTTGAAGTTTTCGCCCAGAACGGCAAAGTAAAAGCCGTCGGCGCGGAAAACACCTTAAACGCCCTTTTACACTTTGCCAACTGCGCCGGAGCCTCCGGCATGGTGGGCGGCCAAACGGCCGACGTATACGCCGAAGGCATGGGCGCGGCGGATGCCGTCAGCACGCGGGCGGAAAAACTCAAAAAAGAATCCAAACCGCTGGCCGATAAATCCCTGCATTATTTTATGCTCCCCTCCACGGTAAAAGAAACCACGCCGGAAACCATTTTGAACTACATTCACGCCAACAAAACGGGTGCGTTAATCCGCGGCAGTGTGGAAGCGGGCGCCCTGCTGGCCGGCGTAAAAGGCAAAGATTTAACCCTCATCAAAAAATATGCCAACTGCATTGGGCTGGTCTTTCAGATTGTAGACGATATTTTAGACGTGACGGCCACCGCCAAACAACTGGGCAAATCCAATAGTGATAAAGAAAACGGCAAATTAACTTTCGTCAGCCTGTATGGGTTGGAAGGCAGCCGCAAACACGCCCAGCTGTTAATTGCCAATGCCCAAAAAGCGTTGGACGGCTTAAAAAATGTAAAAAAGAAAAACCTGTGGCCGCTGTACGCCATGGCGGATTTTTTCAAAACCCGCACTTATTAATTCAAGGGGTTATTCATGAAAGTTTTGCCCAGTATTCAAAGCCCAAAGGACTTGCGCCTGATTAAAAAGGAACTCCTGCCCACGCTGTGCCAGGAATTGCGCGACACGATTATTTCCACCGTCAGCAAGAACGGCGGGCATTTAGGTTCCAGTTTGGGCGCGGTAGAAATTATTACCGCCCTGCATTATGTATTCAACACGCCGCAAGACAAAATTGTGTTTGATACCGGCCACCAAGCCTATGCGCACAAACTGCTTACGGGCCGCCAAGCCGCGTTTGAACACATCCGCCAAAAGGGCGGGATTAGCGGATTTCCAAAACGATACGAAAGCGAATACGACTCCTTTGGGGTGGGGCATGCTTCCACCGCGCTTTCCGCCGCGTTAGGCATGGCGATTGCGCGTGACCAAAAAAAGGAAAATTCCAAAGTGATTGCCATTGTGGGCGACGGCTGTTTAACGGGCGGCATGGCTTATGAAGCCCTGCAAAACGCCGGGCTGTTGGCTACGGATATGCTGGTTATTTTGAACGATAACCAAATGTTCATTTCCCAGCGGGTAGGTGCTTTGGGCAAATTTTTAACCAAACTACTCACTAAACAATACGTTCAACTGGCCGAGGAAAAAGCCACCAACTTCTTAAAACGCTTTGATGATTTGGGCAACAACGCCGCCAAACTGGCCAAAAAAGCACGCGCCATTTTATTCCCCGGTACGATTTTTGAAGAAATGGGTTTCCGCTATTTCGGCCCGGTAAATGGGAATAATATTGAAGAGCTGATAGAAGTATTGGAAAGCGTAAAAGATGTAAAAGGCCCGGTGATGTTGCACGTTGTCACTAAAAAAGGCAAAGGCTACAAACCGGCCGAGGAAAAACCCACCAAATTCCACGGTATCGGCATTTTTGATGTGGAAACCGGCGACACGATTGGCAAAGCCAACGGCATTACTTTTACGCAGGCGTTTTCTCAAGCGCTTGTAAAACTGGGCGAAAAGGATACCACCGTCAACGCCATTACCGCCGCCATGCCGGAAGGCACGGGGTTAGACGCGTTTAGGGATAAATTCCCCACCCGCTATTTTGACGTGGGCATTGCCGAAGAACACGGCGCCACCTTTGCCGCGGGGCTAGCCGCCTGCGGGTTAAAGCCGGTGTTTGCGCTGTATTCCTCGTTTGCGCAACGCTGCTACGACCAAATTTTGCATGATGTGGCGTTGCAAAAGTTGCCTGTGGTGTTTGCGTTGGACCGCGCCGGAGTGGTGGGCGAAGACGGCCCCACCCACCACGGGGTTTTTGATTTAAGTTTTTTACGCAGTGTGCCGGACTTGGTTTTAGCCGCCCCGGCGGACGAAAACGAACTGCAACACATGCTTAAAACCGGGCTCTATTGCGGGCGGCCGTTTGTTCTGCGCTATCCGCGCGGAGCCGGGTTTGGGGTAGAAATGGACGCCAAGATGAAAACCTTGGACATCGGCAAAGGCGTGTGGCTTAAAAAAGGAACCGATTTAACTATTGCCGCCATCGGCAACCGGGTTCACCCGGCGTTGCAGGCGGCAAACGCGCTTGAAAAACAGGGTATTTCCTGCGGGGTAATTAATATGCGCTTTGTAAAACCCCTGGATACCCAAATTTTGGACGAAGCCCTCCAAATCTCCCCGCGGATAGTGACGGTGGAAGACAACGCACTCATTGGCGGATTTGGGGCGGCGGTGGCCGAATATCTGGCCGATAAAGGGGCCGCTTTCCGCTTACTGCGCCTGGGCATACCGGACCAGTTTGTGGAACACGCCAAATCGGCCCAGTTATACGAACAACTGGGCCTGAACGCGCAACAGATTGAGCAACGCATATTAAATTGGAAAAACAAGTGAGGTATTCCCATGAGCGTAAAGGATATTGAACACGAACATTCTTATATTAAAGCGTACGAAGATATACAACTCTTAAAACAGGACGTTATGCGCCCTGTGCGTATGGAGCTGGAAGTAATGAAACCGGAAATTTACCTCCAACGCCACCATATAGAAGAAACGATTGTCTGCTTTGGCAGTGCCCGCGTGCGGGAAGAAAAAGAAGCCAAAGGCAAAGTAAAAGCCGCCCAAGAAGCCTTAGCCAAAAACCCGGGTGACAAAAACCTGCAACACCGTTTGTATGAGGCCGAAGGACTATTAAAATTGGCCCCGTATTACGAAGCGGCCCGCAAATTTGCCAACCTGGTTATTGAACACGCCGGCGACCGTTTTGCCGTCGTCACCGGGGGCGGCCCGGGGCTGATGGAAGCGGCCAACCGCGGCGCGTTTGAAAAGAACGGCAAAAGTATCGGTTTCAACATTACCTTGCCGCACGAACAACACCCCAACCAGTATATCACTAAAGATTTGGCCTTCCTGTTCCACTACTTCGCCATCCGCAAATTACATTTGGTTATGCGCTCTAAAGCGTTTGTGGTTTTCCCGGGCGGGTTCGGCACGTTTGATGAACTGTTTGAAATTTTAACCCTGGTAAAAACAGGCAAAAAACAGGATATTCCGATAGTGCTGGTAGGCAAAGAATTTTGGAATACGGTAGTGAACATCCCGGGCTTGGCCTCTTATGGGGTTATTTCGCCGGAAGAAGCGCAATCTTGCGAAATTGTAGACACGCCGGAAGAAGCATGGGCTATTATTGCTAAATTCTACCACATCAAATAAAAACGGTTTTCCGGTAATAAAAAACTCCTTGTACTTAAATTTGTTTTGATAGCAAAACGGTACAAGGAGTTTTTTTTGCCCCCGCAAAGTGCCGGGCCGGGAATTTGCCCCGGTTTTGGGCGCAACAGAAAACGCCGGGGTTTATCGGCACGGTATTTATAAATAAAAAAACCGCCGGTTTGCTGCCCGGCGGAGTTTTTAGCTTTAGAAACTAAATTATCTTTTTTTGGTAGTCTTTTTGGCGGCTTTTTTAGCGGTTGTTTTTTTAACAACGGCTTTTTTTGCCACTTTTTTAACAACAGTTTTTTTAACTGTTGCTTTTTTTAATACAGCCTTTTTAACCGTTTTTTTGACTGCCGCTTTTTTGGCAGGCTTTACGGTTTTTTTAACCGCTTTTTTAGCGGGGGCTTTTTTAATGGCCACTTTTTTAACGGCTGTTTTTTTAGCCGCTACTTTTTTGACCGTCTTTTTAACAGCCGCTTTTTTTACCGGCTTTTTGACGGCGGCCTTTTTAACAGTTGCTTTTTTGACCGTTTTTTTAACGGCGGCAACTTTTTTTGCGGGTTTTTTATTGCCCATACTGTTCTCCTAAGACAACTAGTTTTAACCTCATAAAAAATAATACCACAATTACTATGAAATTGCAACAAAAAACCTCGTCTTAGAAAAATATTTTTGAAAAAATCAAGCCCCTTTTTTATTTTCCGTTTCCGTCGGGCGCTTGACTTTTCGCCGCAGATTTTCTAACTGGGCGCACCAGCTGATACATTCCCGCGCGCCCGCACAGGGCCGCAAATAAAATTTCTTTCATGGTGTTTTTATACACGCACACAATGGCAAACGCGCTGATAACGGCCGTCCACGGGTGGCGCTCCGCCTGCTCAAACCCCACCACTGCCGCTTGGAAAATAGCAAACAAAACGCATAGCCCGTACGCCCAATTAAACCAATACACCAGTTTCAAGGCGGCTACTTCCGTGCGGATTTTAAGCAGGCGGATAAGTAGCGGCAGCAGGGCCGTTTTGCCCAGCGCAAACATCCCCCCCAATAGCCCGCCTAACACATACTGCCCGTTGAAAATCTGCCCCGCCCCCGGTGCCACCAAACTGATTAAAAAAGCCCAAATTCCGTTCATTTTATTTCCCCTTTCCAAAGTGCGGTGGCCGTGGCCACCTTGGAATATTCCGGCGCTTTTAAGCCGCTGATTTCCCCCAATTTTTGGGCCCACGCGCAAAAATCTTCCGCCGGGCCCGCCTTTAACTCAAGCTCAATTTCCAGCATATTCTGCCGCCGCTCCCCCGCGGTAATTTCCACCTCGTCCAAGGCCAATTCATAAATAGCACCCGCCTGAACCAAAGTATACACGCGGCGGTTATTTTGGATATAAAATTTGAACTCCAACTGCGCCACGTCCACCCCTTGCCAGGTGCCCCGGGAGCGCAAGGCCGCCAGAGCCTCCCGGTGCGTATGGGCCCCGGGCAAAGGCAGGGTTTCTTCCCGGCGGACTGCTTTGCCATTTTCCAACCGGGTTTTAGTTTTTAAGGTTGCCTCGTAAGCGCCGTCGGTACAGCGCACCCGCATAGCTATTTTCTGCGCGGAAAGCGCTTCGTCCGGCGTATCCGCATAAGCATCCGAAATGTGCAAAATCTGCACCGGGGGCAGGGCGCGCCCGGTTAACGTGCGCACGGCAGAAAGCATTTTATCAAAATCCGCCGCCGCGGCCGCCCGCCACTTAAATTCTGTTTCTATGGACATAATGTTAGTTTACAAAAAAAGTATAATGAATGTTAGGAGGATTTTTATGAAAAAACTGCGCCAACCCACCTCTTTAGGCTGTTTTGCCTGCGGGAAAAATAACCCCGTCGGTTTACATTTGGAATGGTTCAACAATTACGACGAAAACCAAGTAGAAACCACATTCACTTTGGATGACAACTACTCCTCTTACCCCGGCACCATGCACGGCGGAATTATCGCAACGATTTTGGATGAAACGTCCGGCCGGGCCATTTTGTTGGATAACGATTTCAACCGCCTGATGGTGACGCTGAAAATGGAAATGGTTTATAAGAAAAATACCCCCACCAACACGCCCTTAAAAGCCGTGGGCCGCGTGCTGAAAGACAGCGGCTCCCGCGCGCAAGTGGAAGGGGAAATTATCCTGCCCGACGGCACCGTTTCGGCCAAATGCACCAGCATTTTGTATAAAATCCCGCAAGCGGTAAAGGATAAATGGGGGCCGGAAGCCGACGAATGGCTCCGCACCACGCCCAAAGTGGAAGAATAATTTTTCTATTGGAAATACTAACTACTTTTTAGTGTTGTAAAATAAACACCCAAAGCGGAAGAATAATCTTCCTATTGAAAATAAGTGATTGCTTGTTTTTACCGCACGGCTGTTTGCTTTTTACCGTGCGGTGATTTTTTAATGTGCGGATTAGCTCTTATCTCACGGAAAATTTGTTTTTGGCACGCGGCGATTTTTTACCATGCGGCAGACTTATTTTTCGCGCGTGTTGGATTATTTTTCGCATGCGGCCCCTTGCTTTCCACGGCACATTGAACTATTTTAATGCCACAGCATAAAAAACAGTTGAGCGGGACGTAATTTTTTGCTAGAATAAGAATTGTCCTAGTTAAAGGAACAATTTAAGGATCGGTAGCTTAGTTGGTAGAGCGCCTGCTTTACACGCAGGAGGTCACAGGTTCAAGTCCTGTCCGGTCCA
>UQFW01000053.1 GCA_900540405.1 Candidatus Avelusimicrobium faecicola
CGTTTGCGTTGCCGCGGGCACCGCCTCTGCCGCGGGCGCTTGCACGAATTGCTCCGTTCCGGCAGTTTCTGCCTGCGTTTGCGTTGCCGCGGGCGTTTCTGCCTGCGTTTGTTCCGGGGCGGGTGCTGCCTGCGGCGGCAAGATGAATTTTTCCATATTTAACTCTAGCCGCGCATCCACATACAAAGGGCGGTTTACGGCCGTTAAATAGCCGTCAAAATGCGCGCCGTTTAACGTGCCGGACAAATCCTTTACCGCCAAAGTTTTAAGCCCTTCTGCCGTAATTTGGGTGGAAAGGCCGTCCAACCGGCCGGCGGCGGGCAGGGTGGCCCCCACCTGTTGCACGGATAGCTTGGCGTTCCAGTTATCCGCGGCGGCCTGAAAAGCGCCGGTAATTTGGCCCGTCACCCCGTAAGTGCTTGCTAAAATGGGCGATAAGGCGGCCAATTCGTCCAAATTAAACGCAAAATCCCCCTCGGCCTGATAGTCTGCCCGCTCTTTGAACGTGGCCTTGGCGGTGGCGTTTAGCTCGCCCCCCGGCAGTTGCAAGTGCAGGCGGCTGATTTGCGCGCGGGATTGCGCAAGGCGCGCGTCCGCTGTCACATCCACTCGGAGCGCAGGAATTAAAAATTCCGGCGTATCCGGCGCCAGTTCCGCCAAAGTATCGTTAGATAAACGGCTGATTTCCAACGCCAGGCGGGCAGACGGATTGGTAAAATTTTTGATTTGCCCCGTCAGCACCGCCGGGGTACTCCGGTAGCGCACAATCAGGTTGGTAATATCTAGGGCGGCTTTTTCCAAATCCAAATCGGCCAAATTCAACCGGGCGTTAAAAGCCAGGGTACTTTCCAAGGGAAAATCCCCCTCCACCCAACGCACTTGCGCTTTGGAAATAACCCTAAACGGCTCCGTAAACATCAGCCGGCGCGCGCGGAGCATAAACTGTTGTACCGCCAAACTGCGGTTTTGCACCGCATCTATATAAAACACGTCCAGTTGCTCAATATCCAATAACCCCAATGTAATGCGCGGCAAAAAGGGGTCCGCGTGCGGCTCCTTTTGGGCGGAAGGCACGGAAGAAGACGATAAATCCGCAAAATTAAATTTTCCGTCCGCACCGCGCGTAATGCGGATAGCTCCGCCGTGCAAAAATACGGTGCGCAATTTCAAGTGCCCATGCAATAAGTGGATTAACGAAAAACGCACCCCGGCCTTACCCACACTTAAAAAAGTACCCTGTTGAAACCCGCCCTGTTCGGCCACTTCCAACCCGCTGACACGCACCCCAAACAAACTGGCGCGCACCTGTTTTAAGCGCACGTCGCGCCGGAGCGCGGCAGACACTTTTTGCACCAGATAATTTTTAACGCGCCTGCTGGAAGAGGCCCACCGTAATCCGGTATCCGCCAATGCGGCCGCCAACAGCAGGCCGCCTAAAATATAAAAACCCCATTTGCTAATTTTTTTGAGCTTTTTTTTCATCTTTTTCCCCCTGCCGCGCGCGCAAACTGAACACACAGCCGCAATACTGTTGGGCGTAAAATTGCAATTCTTTCCACACCGCCCGGCGCAGTTCTTCCACGCCGCCTTTGCGCCAGTTGGTTTCGTCGTAAGTAATGCCGGCTAATTGGCACGCCTGCCGCGCGGCGCGGTTGACTTGTTCCAAATCTTTATAGCGCGATACCCCCAACACGGAGCTTAACGCCCGGTAGCCGTGTTCGCGTGCGTATTCGGCCGCCCGCGTGAGCCTAAATAAAAAACACGCACTGCACCGCGCGCCGCGCTCGGGCTCACTCTCCAACCCTTTTACCGCTTCCAGCCAGGCTTGCGGCTCGTACGGGAGTTCAATAAACGGGATATGGAAATGTTCGCACGCGCGTTTTTGCTCGTCACGGCGTTTTTTATATTCTTCGGCCGGATAGATGTTTGGATTATAAAACAGCAGTGCCACCGGGCGGTTTTCGGCCGCCAAACGCGCCAGCACGCCGCCCGAACAAGGCGCACAGCAAGAAAGTAAAAGCAAGGTATTTTTGTTTTCCATAACCCCAGTGTAGCAAAAAATAGGCGTTCGGCAACCCCTAAAAAAGCAGTAGAGTTGCAAAAAACCTGCGGCCAGGCAAAATACCCAGCCGCAGGTTATGGTTAATATCTAACTATTCGGCGTCTTTTTTATCTTCTTCCTGCGTTTTGAAAGAATCTTGCAGGAGTTGGCCGAGCGTAGGGCGCGGGGCCTGTTTAAGATATTGGGCCACCACTTTGCGGTTTTGCACTTGGTCGTATTTCTTGACCGAGAGGTTTACCGTGAAGGTTTCCGGGTTTACGCCCACCACCAACGCCGTAATCACGTCGCCTTCTTTGGCGGCAAAATCGCGGCCCATTTCAAAGGGGCTGATAAAGCCTTTGGTGTTGTTCTTGCCGATGGTGCATTCCACGCCTTCTTCGGAAACTTTCGTCACCGTCGCTTTCACAGAGCTTTTGTACGGATAGCGGCGTTTCAACGCATCAGCCGGGTTCAGGAACAGCTGTTTCAAACCGAATTCCAATTTGGGGGTTTCTTTATCCAAAGCGATTAACTTGGCTTTCAAGCGTTGCCCGCGGCGGAAGTTGGCAATAGCGGTTTCGGGCTCTTTCCAGGCAACGTTTTCCAAATTTACAATGCCTTCAATGCCGTGGAAGCGCAAGAACAATTTGTCCTTATCCACTTTGGCCACTACTACACGCAACACGTCGCCTTCTTTAATTTCGCCCAAAACTTGGGTGCGGCGCACGGCTTCGTCTTCTTCCAACACTTGTTTGCGGGAAACAATCAGTTTCTGTTTTTCTTTGGAAAATTCCACAATTTGGGCTTTAATTTTGGCACCCACCGGCAAATAGTGTTTATACGCGGTGTGCAGTTCGGACAGAGAAAGCGGCATAAACCCGCTCACGCCGAAAACTTCCACAATATACCCGCCTTTTACGGTTTGCAAAATGGTGCCTTTTACGCGTTCTTTAGCTTCGTACGCTTTTTTGCACACGTCCCAGCCCAGGGCTTCCAACGCTTTTTTGTGGGAAAGAATGGCCGGTCTTTCGTCAGAACCTCTTTTTACGAGAACGGCGGAAACCTTATCGCCGGCTACCGGCAAAGCTTTTCCGTCAAAATCCGTTATGGCAATAGCCCCTTCTTTTTTGGTCCCGGTGTCCACTAATACATTATCTTTGGTCACCTGTACAACGGTCACTTCCACAATTTCACGTTTATTTAACTGCTCCGATAAAGACTCTTGCTGCGCAATTAACTCGTCCATCGTCATTTCTTGTTCGTTAATTGTTTCTTCCGTATTTTTAATTTCTTCGTTTGTAGTCATAAGTCCTTATTACAGCACGCCCGTTAGGGCAAGCTGCGTAAACCTCCGTTAGATATTAATTGATAGGATTGCATCCATTATTTCTTTTGAAAAACGTTTGTACTGCTCTTTCGGCTCTTGTGAGTCATCTTTTGTAAGGTGCATCACCGTACCGAATTTTACACGAATTTTGCGTACCCACGGCCACCCGAAAGTGCCTTCCACCTTTACCGGAAGCACCGGGGCCCCTGTGTGGTACACCAAGTACCCGACACCGCTTTTGGGCGGGCGAGGTTTACCGTCTTTGGAGCGCGTGCCTTCCGGGAACATTACTACACTTTGCCCCTTTTGCAACGCTTCTTCCACTTCCCGCAAAGCCTCAAAAGCCTTCATATTGCGCGCGCGGTCCACCGCTATATACCCGCTGCGGCGGAAAAACCACCCCAGCCCGGGTACGGAAAACAGCTCCTTTTTGGCCACAAAGCGCGAATCACGCACTGTGCCCGCAAAAGCACCGATAGCCGGCGGGTCCGCATTAGACAAATGGTTGCCCGCAATAATAAGAGCGCCGGTTTTGGGGATGTTTTCCAGCCCCTCTACCTTAAAATCATAAAAGGTTCTAAAATATACCCTTGCTATTAATTTTACCAAATTAAGCAGCATACTGGGAAATCTTCTCCATAACTTTTTGTATCACTTGGGCCATATTCAGGGCGGAAGTGTCCACCACCACGGCATCTTTTGCCGGTTTTAAGGGGGCAACGGCCCGGTGGCTGTCGCGGTAGTCGCGTTCTTTTATCATAGCCAAAATGGCGTTATAGTCGGCTTTTTGGCCGTTTTCTTCCAGCTGTTTTACGCGGCGTTTGGCGCGTTCTTCGGCGGAGGCGTCCAAATAAAACTTTAGCTCCGCATCCGGGAATACCACCGTGCCCACGTCGCGCCCTTCCATCACCACGCCGCCGTTTACGCCCACTTGGCGCATTTTGTCCGTCAGCACGGCGCGGGCTTCTTTGTTGGTGGAAACTTTGCTGGCTACGGCGCCCACTTCTTCCAAATGGAGTTTTTCACCCAAAAAAGCACCGTCTACAAACATTTTTAAGGCGCCGTTATCCTGGCGTTCAAACGTAAAAACCAGTTTTTGCGCCAACGCCAAAACGGCATCATGGTCGGTGGGGTCCAGCTTTTGTTCAAACACTTTATAAGCCAACGCCCGGTACATTTCCCCGGTGCTTAAAAAGCCGTAGCCCAATTTGGCGGCTACCGCCAGCCCGACGGAGGATTTCCCCGTGCCGGCGGTGCCGTCTATGGAAATTAACAACCCGTTTTTACGCATTTACTCCCCCGCCACGGACAAGCTGTCCGTCACCCCGCGGATAGCCAACATAATGGCATCCGGCGAAGTAGCCGCCGAGGTAGCCGTTTCCATATCAATATGTCCTTCCTGATACAGTTTTGCTAAGGATTGGTCAAAGGTTTGCATCCCGTAAAATGCGCCGTTTTGCATTTGTTTTTGAATATCGCTGTGTTTGTTTTCCAAAATTAATTTGCGGATTTGCGGCGTGGAAACCATAATTTCCAGCGCCGGGCGCATACCCGGTTTAATGGTGGGCAGTAAGCGCTGGCAAATCACCCCGCGGATAAGTTCCGAAAGCTGCAACCGCACCTGCGCGTGCTGTTCCACCGGGAAAGCGTCCGTCAAGCGGGAAAGCGTTTGTGTCACGTTGACCGTGTGCATGGTGCCCAGCACCAACTGGCCGGTTTCCGCCGCGGAAAGAGCGGCTTTCATTACTTCGCTGTCGCGCAATTCCCCAATCAAAATGACATCCGGGTCCTGGCGCATGGCCGCGCGCAAGGCGCCGGTATAAGAAGGCGTATCTACCCCTAATTCCAACTGGCTGATGATACAGTGGCTTTCGGTATGGATAAATTCCACGGGGTCTTCAATCGTTAAAATATGCCCGGAGCGGGTTTGGTTGATGTGGTCCACCATGGCGGCCAGGGTGGAGGTTTTACCGGAACCCGTCATCCCCGTCACCAAAATCAAACCGCGGCGGTTATCGGCAATTTTTTTAAGCACGTCGCCCGGCAGGTGGAAATCTTCAAAGGTGGGGATTTTAAGCGGAATATGGCGGATAGCCATACAAATTTTACCCATTTGGCGGAACACGTTAAAACGGAAACGCCCGTAAGACTTAGCATCTAACGAAAAGTCCACCGAGCTGTACTGTTCAAAAATTTTGCGTTCGCGTTCCCCCATACAGGCATAGGCCATTTTTTTGGCTTCGTCGTTGGGGATAAAGCTGTCATCAATGGGTTTAATTTGGCCGTGCAAACGCACAAACGTATTGGAGTTGCCGCGTATATGCAAACCGCTGGCGTGGTTATCTACTACGGTTCTAAGCAAACTTTGCAATCCTACTGCCATATTTTCATCTCCCTCCGGTTTTATAACCGGCCTTTTTTCCGGCGCATAAAAGCCGGAATAAGCATTTCATCTTGCGGTGCGGCCTTGGGGGCATCTAAACCCTCCAAGACGGGTTGCGGCATTGTATTCCGCACGCCGGTACTGCCCATGCCCGAACGCTCCAGAGAAGCTATCGTGCGGCGCGTGGTATATAAATTGGCTTTTTCGGCGCTGAACCCAGTGGCAATCACCGTCACTTGGAAACGGTCCCCCAGGGAAGCGTCAAAAGAATGCCCGTACATAATTAAAGAATCGTTGCTGGCGTATTGGCGGATTAAGTTCATGGCTTCGCCCACTTCAATCATGGTTAAATCCGCCGCCAAAAAGTGAACAATAAACCCTTTGGCGCCGTGAATATCGGCGTTTTCCAACAGGGGGGAGGCAATCGCCTTTTGCATGGCGCGCAAGTGCCGCCCCGGCCCGCTGGATTCCCCCACCCCAATCAGCGCTTTTTGGGAATTGCTCATAATTTTGCGCACATCATTAAAGTCAATATTTACTTCGCCGGGTTGGGTGATGACCTCGGAAATCCCCTTTACCGCCTGGAGCAAAACTTCATCCACCATTTGGAACGCTTCGCGCGAAGACGTTTTGGGGTCTATAATGGAAAACAGTTTTTCGTTCGGCACGATAATCATGGAGTCTACATACTTTTGCATTTCTTTAATGCCTTCGTCGGCGTGTTTTTCACGCACGTAGCCTTCAAAATTAAACGGCCGCGTGACGACGCCCACCACCAACAGGTCGTCCCCATACGTTTCTTTAGCCAGTTTGGCCAAATAGGGCGCAACCCCGGTTCCGGTGCCGCCCCCCATACCGGCGGTAATAAACAACAAATCACACTGGCCGATAATTAATTTTAGTTTCTCGGCCGATTCTTCCGCCGCCAAACGCCCGCGCTCCGGCTCTCCGCCTACGCCCAAGCCTTTGGTAATTTTCTCCCCCACCTGCACCAGATAAGGGGCTTTGTTGCGGCGTAAGTCCTGCGCGTCTGTATTAACGGCAATAAAATCCACATCTTTTAGTCCACTATCTACCATGTGGTTAATGGCGTTGCCGCCACCGCCGCCCACGCCGATTACTTTAATTTTGGCCTTTTTGCTTTCAAACGAATTGGCCGGTTGAAATAAATCGCTCATACTAAAATGCCTCCTCAACCCCCAAACAGGTTGAAGTTTTTGAAAGCCTTGCCGATTTTACCGAACAAGGACGCATTATTTTCATACCCTTCCCGTTGGAAGTCCTCGTAGCCGTTTTCCTGGCAGGCGTACAAGGCCAGCGCCATGGCGGTACTGTATTTGGGGTCAAAAAATTCTTCGTTGGCGGTCAGCAAATCACGCTGAACCCCGCCCAAACGCACTTCTTTCAGGCCCAAAATGTTCAAACAATGGCCCGAAACGCCCTTTAATTGGCTCCCGCCGCCGGTCAACACGCCCAAAAGCGGATAATCTTTATAGCCGGATTGCTCCACACTGCGGCGGACGTATTCCAGCAGTTCTTCCATACGCGGTTGGATAATATCCAAAATAAAACTCTTTTTGATGTTATGCACGGTGCGGCCGTCTAAAGACGGCACGGGTATTTCGCCGTCTTCGTCCAAAGAGGTCGGCTCGCACACGCCGTATTTTTCTTTAATTTCCTGTGCGTGCTGGCGGCTGGTGCGCAACCCGCAGGAAAGGTCCCGCGTGATTAAATCGCACCCGTACGGAATATCGCGCGAAAAGCGGAGCATACCGTCCAAATAAATCCCGACGGACATAGTTTCCCCGCCCAAATCCACCAGCATTACGCCCATTTCTTTTTCTTCTTGCGTCAGTACGGCGTTGCCCAGCGGCACCAGGCCGTACACCATATTGTCAATACGGTATCCCGGGCGCTGAATGGCTTTGGCTAAATTGTTCAAATGGGTGGAAGCGGCCGTGGTAATGTGGACATCAACTTCCAATAAAGAGCCTTCCATCCCCTCCGGGTTGGAAATACCTTTTTGTTTATCAATAAAAAAACCTTGCGGAATGGTGTTGATAATTTCTTTATCGGAATCAATAGAAATCGCTTTGGCGTTTTCAATAGCCAGGTTAATATCCGTTTGGGTAATTTCTTTATCCATACGGGAAATGTTGTACGTTCCGTGGCTGGTATAAGAGCTTAAATGAGAGCCGCGCAAACCCACAATTAAGGTGGAAATGTTTTCGTTCAGCTCCCGCTCCACCCCGCCCAAAACGTGTTGGACGGCGGCGGACGTTTCGCGGATATCCTTTACTACGCCGCCTTCTACCCCGCGGCACGGCGCACTGCGCCCCGCCAATACCTGCAAAGTGCCGGTATCATAATCTTGCGCGGCGGCGATACACGTTAATTTACCGCTGCCGACATCTAAACCTGCAATAATATTTGTTTTAGCCATAAATAAATCCACCTAAATCCATTATAAAACTTATTTACCCAACTGTGTTAAAAAAACTTGTCCGTTTTCAAAAAAACGAAAGTCCATCCGTTGCGGGCCTTTTTCGTTCCGGCGGCACCAACCGATAATCTGCGCCGCACGGCGCGCCTTGGCACGCAGGTTTTTAGCAGGGCCAAAGTCTATCACGGTGCCGTCCGGCATGTGCATAGCCACTTCGTCACGCTCCAAATTAAAACGCAAAAAAGCAAAAGACAGTTCTTTTTCCAATTTTAAGGTGCTTTGCACCAGGCCCACAAATTCATCCGTCAATTTTTCGGGCACGCGGCCTTCCAGCTCCACAAACGGCACCGGCGTAAGCAAGCCGGGGTTTGGGTCCGCATATACGGTGCTGTCGCTATCAATGTAGCGCACGGAATTATCCGGCAAGACAAATTTGGCAACCGGGGTGCGGCGCTCGGCAGAGATTTTTAAGGTGCCGGACAACAACCCGCGGCTTACGTCCACCTCGCGCAACATGGGGTATTTTTGCACAATTTGCGTGCGCAACTGCGCCGCCTGTGCCGGCGTGAACGGTTTGCCAACGGCGGCCGAGCCCAAAGCCAACAGCTCTTTTTGCATATTGCCTTCCAAGCCGGAAACCACCGCTTTTTGGGGGGCCCAACGGCTTATTTTTGCCGACGAATACGCCGCGTAGCCTTTACTCAGGCCCACGAACGCCGCCACTAAAAAAAACAGAATAAACAACAGGAAAAAAAACGGCTTTAAGCTTTTTTTGCGCCGCCGGGGAACTCTTTTAGCTACAAAAGATGACGGCCTGTAAGAATCAAACTTTTTCATGTGCTTAAAACCAAAAAGAAAATGGGCGGAAAGGGAGTTGAACCCTTAAGGACTTTCGTCCACACGGTCCTGAGCCGTGCGCGTCTGCCATTCCGCCACCCGCCCATCACAAGATATATTATAGAATATTTTTCAAATTGTTTCCACTATATTTTTAGCGGACCCAAGTGCCCCTGCCGCAGGGCCGTTTTTATACTGTAAAAAGAGCCTTAAAAACGGATTTTATTTTTGAATCCTTTTTCCATTTCCCGGTTCAAATCCCGCTTTTTGAGGGCCTCGCGCTTATCAAACAGGTGTTTGCCTTTGGCTACGGCCAACTGTATTTTGGCCCACCCTTTTTTGAAATACACTTCCACCGGCACCAACGCATAGCCTTTTACATCCGCCTTGGCGGCTAACTTGCGGATTTCTTTTTTATTTAACAACAGCCGCCGCGGGCGCGTGGCGTCCAGCTCCACCAAAGAATTAAACTTATACGGCTTGACGTGCATATTATACACATACGCTTGGCCGTTTTCTATGCGTACAAACGCGCCCTCCAAACTTAACTCCTTTTGGCGGATAGATTTTACTTCCGCGCCCAGCAGTTCCAGTCCGGCTTCCAGCGTGTCTTCTATAAAAAATTCGTGATACGCCTTACGGTTGGTACACACGACTAAAACGGAATCTTTCTTTGGCATGGATATATCATAGCAAATTTAAGGGGCCCGCAACGCCCCTTTATGC
>UQFW01000054.1 GCA_900540405.1 Candidatus Avelusimicrobium faecicola
TTGCCGTTAAGCGCACCCCTTTGAAGCCGTCTATAAAATTTATTTTTAACGGAGTCATAAAGGCATTTTACTTGTCCGACCGTAGGGAGTTGTAAAATGCCCGGATAAAAATAAATTTGTCCTGCGGACGGCAACTCGGGGTGCTAGCTTTTTGCAGGCGGCCTGCAAGGTGCGGCCCGCAGGGTCTTTTTTTGCAATGAGAAAAAGTAAGGCGGGTTTGGGGTGCAACCCCAAGAGTAAAAGCTCGGGGGCTATCTTTTTGCAAAAGCGGCCTGCAAGGTGCGGCCCGCAGGGTGCCGCCTGCAAGGTAAGTCCCACGCCTAAACTAGCGCGCACTGTTGATGAGGCGCGCTTTTTTGTTCAGCGGTTTTACCGTGGCGGTTGCCGTATTGACGGCCCAAGTGCCACAAGTAAAGGTGGCTTTGGTTAGTTGGGCCGCGGTTTTCCCTTTTTGAACCCGCGTATGGCAAGTGATTTTCCATTGGTCGGCCCCGGTTTGAACCGGGGTAAAAAGGCGGTCACTGATTAAAAAAATCCACCCTTTTTGTTTGTATGTCTTGTTGACCCGATACAAATAGCCGTCAATCGCCGCGCCCGCTTGTTGGATAAGCAATTTTTGGGCCCGGCGCGCTTGTGCCGCTTGGCGGGCATTTTGGGCCGCTTGCTCGGCTTTTAAGCGGGCCCGGGCTGCGCGTTCGGCCGCGGCTTGTTCTTCCTGCTCTTTTAATTGGGCTTGGCGGGCGGGGTCTTCCACCAATTTATATTTTAATTTTACGAGCCCGTTGTGGGAAATGCTCCCCCGGGGGGCTATCGCCACGCGCGTGGTGTTTACCAAACGGCTATGCGTGACGGACAATGTAATTTGCCCCGGCTCGTAATAATAGGCTTTGCCGTAGCGGGCCAAATTTTGTTTGAAATTTTTATTAAAATCCAGCGTGACGGACGGCTTTTCGGTACGCCAACAGCAGGCGGAAATACAGCTTTCCTGCAAATCTAGGTCTTGGGCGGCTTCCTGCGGCCAAAAGCGGAGGTCAAAGCGGTAGCAGGAGTCATACTGTTTGCCGTCAAAATCGGTGCGGGTGGCGGCAATTTCCAACCATTTTTGGGTGGTGGCCACGCCGGAATTGTTCAGCGGCGTATAACACGCGCTTAAAAATAACAGGCAAGTTGCGCAGGCGTAAAGTTTTTTCATACACTTAATTATAATAACTTTTTAAGGAGATGTATTTTTTATGGATGTTATTTTTGCTTATATAGAAAAACTGCCCATTATCCCCGATAATTGGAATTTAACCATAGCGCAGGTGCTTTCTGCCCTGTTGTTTGTGGGTATTTTGTATACGGTGGCGCGGGTGGCCAGTTGGTTTTTTAATAAATACCCGCAGCGGCTTTTGAGCAAGGTGGTTTCCCAAAAATGGGCCAATGCGCTTTCTGAACATAAATTTTTTACGGCCGTCGGCGTGGTGTTGGCGGCTATGGTGGCTATTAATTTGCATCCGGTGTTTATTACGGATAAACTGCCCTGGTTGGGAACGGCAATGACAAAGCTGACCGGCGTGTTTGTGGTGTGTGCGTTTGCGTGGTGTATTAATACTGCGTTGGATTGCGTAAACCACTTGTACGGACGCAACCCCAATATCCCGTTAAAAGGGCTAATCCAGGCCATTAAAATAGTCTTGTTTTTGTTGGCGGGGCTGTTTGTGCTTTCGTTGGTACTCGGGCGAAAACCCATGTATATTATCACCGGGTTATCGGCCTTGGCGGCGGTGTTTTCGTTAATTTTCAAGGACCCGATTTTAGGTTTTGCCGCCAGTATCCAATTAACTACCAATAAGCTGATTAAAATTGGGGACTGGATTACCGTGGATTCGGCCGGCGCCGACGGAAACATTATAGATATTTCCTTAACCAGTGTGCGCGTGCAAAATTTTGATATGACCATTGTAAGCGTGCCGACTTACGATTTGATTTCCAAGCCGTTCAAAAACTGGAACGGGATGTATGCGGCCAAAGCGCGGCGGATTCAGCGCAGTATTTTGTTGGACGTGGACACCGTTAAATTTTTAGATGCGCCCATGTTGGAGCGCCTGAAAAAAATCAGCCTGTTGAAAGATTATTTAACCGGAAAAGAAGAAGAAATTAAAGCGTTTAACGCGGCCCACAACGTAAAGGAAAACATCTTAAACGGGCGGCATTTAACCAATTTGGGCACGTTCCGCCACTATGCGGAGTTGTATTTGGCATCCCGCCCGTATGTGATGAGCGGCAATGCGGATTTTACCCTCATGGTGCGCCAACTCAAGCAAGAGGTGCAGGGCTTGCCGCTGGAGGTGTATTGCTTTTTGAATACCACCGTATGGACGGATTACGAAGCGTTGCAAAGTGATATTTTTGACCATTTGTTTTCCGTATTGCCGGAATTTGGTTTAAGCGCGTACCAGGCCCCCAGCGGGCGCAGTATCGTGCAAGGTATGCGGCAAATAGCCAAATAAATCAACATAAAAAACAGACCCCGCCTCTCTCCCGGCGGGGTTTTTTATTATTCATCTTTGGAAGAAAATAAAAAGGAGCCCCTTTAGGGGCCCCTTATTTAACGGGGGTTATAATCGTCGGGCGGGGGAACTTTGCCCACGATAATTTTAATGTGTTTGGTGGTATTTTTGATAATGACTTTACGCAAACACCACAGCGCCCAAATGTTGGGTACGGTCATCATGGTCATAGTAAAAATAACCAAAGACCACATAAAGCGCGTGGAATTGTTGGCCTCTGCCGTGCGCATTAAGGAATCGGCAATCGTAAAATCCCAAGTGAACGAGGTGCCAATCCCGCCGCCCACGGCTACCAAAATAATAAATAAAATGCGGCAGTATTTAATTAATTTTTCGCCTTTTAAGAATTGGAGCGCCTTTTCCGTATAATAGCCCCAGCCGATAATGGTGGTGAACGAAAAAATCACCAAGGAAAAAATCAAAATCGGCGTGCCGATATACGGAACCGTCTTAAACGCGCTGTTGCACAAGTTGGCGGCGTAAACATTGGGGTTGGCCCAATCCCCGGCCAGCACAATAACGGTGCCCGTCATCATACAAATAAAAATGGCCCAAAATACGGACGTGGCCGACACAATAGCCATTTGGGTAGCACTGTTCGTTTTAGCGGCGGCCGCCGCCATGGAGGCAGAGCCCAGGCCGGCCTCGGTGGCCAGTACCGCGCGGGTGACCCCGGCACTGAGGGCGGGAATCATGGCCTTAAAAAGGGCTAAAATGCCCACGCCCACCGCGCCGCCTGCCACGGCCTTGCCGGTAAAGGCACTTTTTAATACCAGGATAATAGCATCCGGAATTTTGGCAAAATTCATACAAATAACCACAATGGCTAGCAATAAATACATGCCGCCCATAATGGGTACCAGCCATTCGGAATACGCCGCAATACGTTTAACCCCGCCGATAATTACAACCGCGGTGGCTATGGCTACCAAAATGCCCATATACCAGGGGTTTAGGTTGTAGCCCTCGCGCAACGCATCCGCAATAGAGTTAGATTGCAACGCACTGCCGGCCGTCAGCCCCATGAGCAGGGTTCCCACGGCAAAAATAACGGCTAACCACTTTAATTTAAGCACGCGGGATAAGTAGTACATCGGGCCGCCGACGTATTCCCCATGCGGCAGTTTTACGCGGTATTTGAAAGATACCAAACATTCGCAATATTTAATGGCAAAATTAAAAAATCCGGCCACTACCATCCAAAATAATGCCCCGGGGCCGCCCTCGGAAATGGCGGTCGTCACGCCGATAATACTGCCTGTGCCCACGGTGGCGCCAATCATTACGGCCAGGGAGCCGAAACTGCTTACCATGCCTTCCGAATCTACCTTTTTGACGGATAGTTTCATGGCTCTCCAGGTGTATTTTTGCAAAAAGTTCAGGCGGAACGTAAAATAAATGCCCAAGCCCAGCAAAATAATTACCATCGGCGGGCCCCAAACCAGCGTATTAAACGCGTTCATAATATCATACGCGCTATGCACGGAGGGGGCCGTAAAAAATGCTGTAATACTGTTTAACAGCCCTGTAATGCTTTCCATTTTCTCTCCTATATAAATAAACAATAACTTAATTATTTTATCAAAAAAATGTTTATTTGGTTTTAATTTTCCGGTTTTATGTTAAAATATAAATTTGCCGATAAAAAGCTGTTCAAATTTGCCACAATATGATATATAATTTAGAAAGACGGATTTTTATAAAGCAGGTTCTAAAGGAGATTGGGTTATGAAAAAACTTTTGTTGTTTGTCGCCGCAGTATTGGTCGTGGCGGGGTGTTCTTCTGCCAATAGAAAGGATGACGGGTCTGATGTGTCTTTACGCAAGGATGCCGCCAAATATCAAATTATTGACCAAGAGTTTGATAATGTTTTAGCGCCGGACGGCGATTATGACGTGGTGCCCCCGTATGAAGAACAAATTTCGTCTTCTTCTTACCTGCAAAGTGTAAAAGGCTCCAAAAAGCCCGCCAAAAAGACGGTCACCAAAACCAGCCGCACCGTAGTAAGCCAAGACGGCAAAACCATTACTACCGTCAACAAGACGGAAGTGCAAGCGGGCGATTCCGAGCCGGTGCCGCCGTCCCCGGTGGGCGAACAGGCCAACTAATCATGCCAAACGCTTTTACGCAAGAACAAATTACACAAGAAGCCCATAGATTATATGGGCTTCTTGGTTCTGTATCCAAAACCAAAGCCGCCCGCTGGACGCTGGACGATTGCCGGGCGGCCGCCCCGCTTACGCTGGAAATCAACCGTTTGAAAAAGGAAAAAAATGCCGTCATTTTGGCCCATTCTTACACCGGGCCGGAATTGGTGTACGGCGTGGCGGATTTCCGCGGGGATTCTTACGAATTAAGCCTCAAAGCGCGCGAAGTTTCCGCCGACGTAATTATTTTTGCCGGGGTGTGGTTTATGGCGGAGACAGCCAAAATTATCAACCCGCAAAAACAGGTTTTTATCCCTGCCGGGCGGGCCGGTTGCACGCTGGCGGACTCCATGACCGGGGCGGATTTAATGCGCCTGAAAGCCAAACATCCCGGGGTGCCGGTGCTTTGCTATATTAACAGCTCGGCCGACGTAAAAGCCCAGTGTGATGCGTGTGTCACGTCCGGCAACGTGTTTGATATTGCCCAAAAACTGCCGGGAAAAGAATTAATTTTTGTGCCGGATATGCTGATGGCCCAAAATTTGGAGGCCGAGTTAAAACGCCGCGGCACCCCCAAAAAAATTATTTCCTCGGGCGGCTCTTGCTGTGTGCATGACAAATACCGCCCGGAACATGTTAAAAAATTGCGGGCGGATTACCCCGGTATTAGCGTGGTGGCCCACCCGGAATGTCCCATAGAAGTTTGTGAATTGTGCGATTATGTAGGCAGTACCAAAGGTATGGCCTCCTATGTGGCGCGCACGCAAGCGCCTGTTTATGGTATGCTTACGGAGTTCGGCCTGGTAAACCGTATGGAAGCCGAACACCCGGACAAAAAATTTATTTGGCCCTTTGGCGTTTGCTCGTATATGAAGCGCAACACGTTGGCCAACACCTTGCAGGCCCTGGCGGACCCGCTCCCCGCGCAAACGGTAAGCGTGGACGAACAAACCGCCGCCGCGGCCCGCAAAGCCATAGAAAAAATGTTTGAATTAGCCCAATGATTAGCGATAAAATTATTTTACTGGCCCTGGAAGAAGACCTGGGGCTCGGGGATATTACCTCCGATACGATTTTCCCGCCTGCCGCGCAGGCCAAGGCCGTCATCCGCGCCAAAGAAGATTTAGTGCTTTGCGGCTTGCCGGTGGCCCGCCAAGTGTTTGAACTGGTGGACCCGTCCGTCACGTTTACCCCGCTTAAACAAGAGGGGGATAACGTGCAAAAAGGCGAAGAAGTGTTAGCGCTTAGCGGGCCGGTGCTTTCCATATTAAAAGCGGAGCGCACGGCGCTTAACTTTATGCAGCGTATGTCCGGCATTGCTTCGGCCAGCCGCGCGTATGCGCAAGTGGGCGCCAAATACGGCGTAATGATTGTGGATACCCGCAAAACACAGCCCGGTATGCGCCGGTTGGATAAATACGCCGTGCGTATCGGCGGGGCGCGCAACCACCGTATGACGTTGGCGGACAGCGTGATGATTAAAGACAACCATATTGCGGCGGCGGGCTCCATTACTAAAGCGGTAGCCAAAATTAAAGCGGCTATCGGCCACACGCCTAAAGTAGAGGTAGAGGCGGAAACGCCCGAACAGGTGCAGGAAGCCGTAAACGCGGGGGCGGATATTATTATGTTTGATAATATGACCCCGGCCCAGGTGGCCCAGTGTAAAAAACTGGTCAACGGCCGCGCCATTATAGAGGTTTCGGGCGGCATTACGCTGGAAAATTTGGAAGCCTACTGCCAAGCCGGGCCTGATGTTATTTCTTCCGGCGCGCTGACGCACTCCGTCCCGGCGAAAGATTTAAGCCTAAAAATTGTACAATATATATGTTAAGCGATTTATAATTATGGGGGTTTTTGCATGAATTACAACGAGTTGTTTTCCCAAGTGGTGTATCGCTCCAAAGCGTCCGCCATTAGAGAACTTTTGAAAGTGATAGCCCGCCCGGATATTATTTCCTTTGCCGGGGGATTGCCGGACCCGGAATTATTCCCTACCCAGGATGTTTCGGCCATTATGCAGGATGTGTTGGACGAGTCCCCCAAGGCGGCCTTGCAATATGGCACCACGGAGGGTTTTTTAGCTTTGCGCCAGGAATTAGTAAAACTGCTGAAAGAAACCGAGGGTATTACCGCCACGCCGGACCAATTAGTGATGGTGTCGGCCTCCCAGCAGGCGCTGGATATGACGGCCCGCCTGTTTGTAAACCCGGGTGACCCCATTATTACCGCGTGCCCCACTTATTTGGGCGCGTTGCAGGCGTTCCATGTGGCGGGGGCGCATATTATCGGCGCCGCCAGTGATGATTACGGCATTTTGGCCGAAGATTTGGAAGCCAAGCTGGCCCGGTTGAAAGCGGCGGGCAAAACGTGCAAATTTATCTATTTAGTGCCGGATTTCCAAAACCCGACGGGAACGACTATCCCGGAAGAACGCCGCGTAAAAATTTTGGAAATTGCCAGAAAATACCATACGTTTATTTTGGAAGACTCCCCGTACCGCCAGGTGCGTTTTGAGGGGGAATCCCCGCGTACTTTTTATGCGTTGGATAACGGCCAAGGCAACGTAATTACCATGTTTACGTTTTCCAAAGTGTTTGTGCCGGGGTTCCGCCTGGGCTTTATCGTCGGGTCGGAAGAGGTCATCCGCAAGTATGTTATTTTGAAACAAGCCATGGACTTGTGTACCTCTCCCATTTTGCAGTTGGCTACTTACGAGTATCTGCGCAGAGGGCTGCTCATGGAACACATCAAAAAAATTATTGCCTCTTACCGGGAAAAACGCGATTTAATGCTTAAAACTTTGGCGGAATATATGCCAAAAGAGGTAAGCTGGACCCGCCCGGAGGGGGGGCTTTTCCTGTGGCTTACACTGCCTAAACACGTCAACGCGACGGAGCTTTTGCCTAAAGCGATTGAAAACAAAGTGGCGTATGTGGCCGGGGTGGATTTTTACCCGGATGCCAACGTGTTTAACGATATGCGCTTAAACTTTTCTTATCCGACAAAAGAACAAATGGTAGAAGGGTTGAAACGCTTGGCCCAAACGATTAAAGAATGTTTATAGAACAGTGCCCCGGTGACGGGGCACTCTCTTTTTCTGGGTCTATCGGGTACAGGTGGCATAGGCCCAAAGGCCCTTTTTTTTAGGCAGCATTTTTGCCAAAATAAAATAGGAGTGTGTACGAGGTAAATAATGAAAAAACTATTTGTTGTGGGTTTAATACTGGCCATTTCATCTTCGGCTGTGTGGGCGCAAGGCCGCGTGGCCCCGGTGCTTAAACAGTTAGCTAAATCTTCCGTACAAAAAAACGGGCGCAGGGCCGCACGCTTGGAGCCGCTTTCCAATGCCCGTATAGAGGCACTGGCCCGGCGCGGTAAAGAAAAAATGATTATCAAACGCGCGCTGGCGGTAGCGGCGGAGCGGAATTATCCTATTGCTTATATTTTGCGTGACGGGGAAGTAAACGATGCTCTATTGGCCAAAGCGTGGACTAGTTCCAGCCGGATTATGGCCCGCTGGGAAACCCAAAACACGCTGGGGCTTAATGCGTGGTTAATGGTGTTTGTGAGCAAGGTGCAAAAAGCCTTGTGCAAAACGGACCCCAAAATCTTAAAACTAATGCGTACGGAGCTTAAAACGGCGCAGGCGCAGGCGGAAGAAATGTTCCGCTCTAAACACGTTTATTTAATGACTACTCCGCTTACGGTGCGGCAAATGGAAGAAATGCCGGAATACCGCGCTTTACTGGCGGAAGCGGTGGCCCAGCGCTTAACGGATAAAGTGTTGCCTAAATTTAATTCCACGGCGCGGGTGACTATTCTTAAAATTTTAATGCAGGGCGTGTTTGACGGCTCCATAAAGCCGGTGGAACTGAATATGGCTATTTTGGAAAAAGACGTTCACGCCGGGTTGCGCTTTATCGGCCCGCGTATGAAAAAGGTGGAGGGCTACGGCGTGATAAAAGAGCGCCTGAATATGTGCGCCCAACGCGCGGCGGAAATTGCCGCCAATAACAACATCCGCACCCTGGCAGAAATCCGCAACTTAATGCTAAAAGAAATGGAATATTTTGACAAGCATTGGGCCCCGGGTTTGGCGGTACAGGAAGATTGGCAAAAGTTAATTCACTTTTACCGGGATAATAAAACTGCCTTGAAAATATATCCGCAAGATATTTTTTTGAAATAATAAAAAAGTAAAAATACTTAAAAAATAAACAAAACAGCCTGCCGTTTTTAGAAGGGGGTTGTTTTGTTTTTTTTTTGATAAATTTTGTTTATATACAAAATTTATCAAAAAGAGAGTATTTTATGAAAAATAGAAATTTGCGGTATTTTTGGCGCAAGAAACAGGGGTTTACTTTAATTGAGTTGTTGGTAGTTGTGTTAATTATTGGGGTGTTGGCGGCGATGGCGTTGCCGCAGTACCGCGTGGCGGTGGGCATGAGCCGCGCTTCCACCATGTACGCCTTTATGCGCGGGGTAGACCAAGCCCAACAGGCTTTTTTTATGGCAAACAACCGCTATGCCACTACCTTTGATTCGTTAAGTGTGGGAATCCCTCCCGGGTTTACCAAAACCGACGAAAAGCATATTATAAAAGGCAGAACGGCGTGTTTTATAATGTCCTCATTGGGTGAAGAGAACATTTCTATTCAGTGTTCGGACGATTTGGCTGGGGTCACAATGGAAAAATACCACAATAGTAATTTTTATATATGTTGGGCGGATAAAACCAAGGAAATTTCCAACCAAATTTGCCGCAGTTTATCTGGGCAAGATGAACACAATACTGTTAATGGTAGTGACGACGCGTTTGCATATTATATTACCAAATAACTATTTATAAATCGGCTCTTGCACGCATAAAAATACCCCATGGCGCGTTTTTTGCGTAATGGGGTATTCTTTATGGGGCAGGTTGTTGGTTAATCAAATAAAAACACTTTTAGAATATAACCCGCGGCCGAAAT
>UQFW01000055.1 GCA_900540405.1 Candidatus Avelusimicrobium faecicola
CAAGGTTGAGACGAGAGTTCGATTCTCTTCGCCCGCTCCATTTAGAAGACCCCCTGAAAAGGGGGTCTTTTTTTGTGTACTATTTTGGCGCGGGTGGCCGGGAATACTTGTATGGAAAGCCCTGAAAAGGGGGTTTTTTGTATGTATCTGCAAATGCGTTCTGCCGTCAACGCGGTATAAAAAGGGGGTCTTTTTTTGTGTGCCATTTTGGCGCGGGGTACGCAACCCCAATCCCTGCGCAACCTGCAAAGACGGCCTTTTATCCTTTTGCAAATCAACCCATCTGCCGCCCGAACTTGAAAAGGCGGCCTTTTTATTTTTCCCCGCACTTAAAATAAACACCCGGCCTTTATAACAGGGCCGGGTATTTTTGTTGGATAAAAAACACTTAACTGTTCAAAAAATTACGCAGTAAAATACGCAAATTGCGCGTGCGGCTTTCGCTTTCTTGCTGTTGGACTTCTTTTATTTTTTCATACGCCAGGCGGGCGCGCAATTCTTGGGCTAACTCCAGCGGGGTGCGCCCGGCGCCGTCCCGCAGGAAAACCACATACGGCTCCCCATGCAAAAAGCGCGCCAGCAGCGTGAGCGCCTCGGGCGAATGCCCGGTGCATTGGCGCACCAATAAATGCACGGCCGTTTCGCCGGATACCGCTTTGCGGCACAAATCCGCATTTTTAGTTAAATATAGGAAAGCCACCTCGTAGCGGCGGGCTTTTACCTGGTACATCAGCGGGGTTTCGCCCCGGAGGTCCCCGGCGTTCATCAGCGCCGTCCGAAACGCCCGCGAATCAAACACGTCTTCTTGCGGGGCGCCCTCGTGCAAGCGCAAGCGGGAGTATGTTTTCATCAGCGCAAGCGCCGTATTATAATCCGCCGCCCAGTGGAAAGCATTACGCTTAAACGAATCTTTTTGTTGAAATACGCGGGAATCGGGCAGGGTTTGGGCCAATTTTTCTATCAACGCCACATCCCCCCGGCGGCTGGCAGAAAGCAACAGGGTTTCTTCCCCTTCCCGGTAAGACAGCACCCGCCGCACCACCGCCGAAGGCGCACGCCCCTTTAATTGCATAAGCTCCGTACGCAAGCCCGCCAAAGCGGCGCCCTGCGGGGCCGCAAACGCGGGGGAAAGCAGACAAACCGTTGTTAAAACAAATAATATTTTGGTAAGTTTCATAACCTTTTCCGGTGGGAGACTTTTTCAAAAAGCCTATACTTCTTTATAACATTTCTGCGCCGGAAAGGAAAGGGGGCTAATTTTTGCCGTCTGTGCGGGCGGCAAAAACCAGCGCATTGATGAGTTGTTTGAATACTTGGCCGCGGTGTTCAAAGCTCTTAAATTGGTCAAAAGAGGAACACGCCGGGGATAACAACACTACGTCCCCTTTTTGGGCGTTTGCAAACGCATATTCCGCCGCGCGTTTCAGGTCAAAACAGCGCGTAAGCGGGAATCCGGCCAAATCTTTTTCTATTTTATCCATAGCCTCCCCAATGGTTAAAACCTGTTTACAGCGCGTTTTTAAGTACGGCAAAAGCTCCGTATACGGGAACCCTTTATCGCGCCCGCCCAAAATCAGCCAAATATGTTTGGCCGCCGGAAAAGATTTTAAGGCCGTGACGGTAGAATCCACATTGGTTGCCTTGGAATCGTTTACATAAGTGACCCCACGGTGATACGCAAATTGTTCTATGCGGTGTTCCATGGCGGTA
Organism: Candidatus Avelusimicrobium faecicola; assembly: GCA_900540405.1. Classification (GTDB taxonomy): domain Bacteria; phylum Elusimicrobiota; class Elusimicrobia; order Elusimicrobiales; family Elusimicrobiaceae; genus Avelusimicrobium; species Avelusimicrobium faecicola. The sequence continues at coordinate 1,711 of UQFW01000055.1, forward strand.
AAGCGGTCAAACACGCTTTGCACGGTAGCGGCAGGAACGCCTGCCTCCAACGCCATTAAAGCGGCGGCCATGGCGTTTTCCACATTATGAATACCTTTCAAATGGGGCGGGCGAAGTTGGTGCCCGGCGCTGAAAATCATTTCATCCCCGTCAAAAAATACGTCCGTTTTGAGCAGGTGTTTCGGGTGGGTGGAAAAAGCGAACACTTCGCTAGGGGCCTTTTGCGCCGCTTGGGCGCAGGCGGTGTCTGCCCCGTTCAAAACCAGTACATCTTTTTCACGCTGGTTCTTAAAAATGCGCATTTTGGCCTTGATGTAATTTTTTAAGCCGCCGTGGTGGTCCAAATGGTCCGGGGTCACATTTAATAGGCACGCATATTGCGGGCGGAAATAGGTGCTGTCTTCCAACTGATAACTGGAAACTTCTATCACCAAATTATCCCCGGGTTTTAACTCCGGCACAATCAAAGATACCGGCGTGCCGATATTGCCGCACACAAACACGCGGGCCCCACGGCCCGATTGACGGCAGTGTTCGTCCAAAATTTCGCCCAGTAAAGCGGTGGTGGTGGTTTTGCCGTTGGTACCTGTGACCGCAAACACGCGCACCCCTTTGGGCATAAAAGCCAGGGCGGTTTCCAACTCGCTAAACACCGGGATTTTGCGTTTTTTACATTCCAGCAAAACCGGGCTTTTGGGGAAAATGCCCGGGCTTTTAACTATAAAATCACTTTGAAAAACCGCTTGCGTGTGTCCGCCGGTTTCCACCCGCACCCCGGCCGGAAGTTTTAATAAAGCGGGCTCTTGGATAGCGGTTTCTTCGCTAATCAGCACTTCATAGCCGTTATCGGCCAATAACTGCGCCACGGCGCGGCCGCTTTTACCCAGCCCGATAATACACGCTTTTTTATATTTATTTTTGCGAAACATACTTTTCCTTCAGCCACGCGCGGGCCGTTTCTTGGTCCGAAAAGTGGCGTTTTTCCGTGCCGATAATTTGGTAATCTTCGTGCCCTTTCCCGGCGATAATTACAATATCCTGCGGGCGGGCCGTTTCCAACGCACTGCGGATAGCTTGGGCGCGGTCCGGCTGTAAAGTATAATTGGTGCAACCCTGCATCCCTTGCAAAATATCGTCAAAAATCTGCCGCGGGTCTTCCCGGCGGGGGTTATCGTTCGTTAAAAAGACCCAATCACTATGCGTGCAAGCCGTGCGGCCCATCAGCGGGCGTTTGGTGCGGTCACGCTCCCCCCCGCAACCGAAAACGGTTATCACGCGCCCTTGTTTGAACCGCTCCACCACCTCATACGCCCGGCGGAGGGATTCATCCGTATACGCAAAATCCACAAATACATAAAAATCCTGTCCGGCGCAAATTTGTTCCATTCTGCCGGGTACGCCGGGCAACGCGGCCAACCCTTCCAGGGCGGTGGTTTCGTCTATCCCTTGGCTCACGCACGCGGCAAACGCCGCCAGCGCGTTATACACATTGTGCCGCCCCAACAGGCGGATTTTGCACGCGCGGCCGCCAATCTTAAACGCGGTGCCGTCCAATGTTTCCTGTATATCCGTGGCGGTATAATCCGCGGGACTTTCCAGCCCGAAAGTTAAAACGCGCACATGGCCGTTTAATTCCTGCGCCAAACGGCGGCCGTACGGGTCGTCCGTATTAATCACCGCCGCACGGTTTTGTTTTTTATTGAGCGGATTAGTTAAATTTTCAAACAGTTTGCGCTTGGCATTAAAATAATTATCAAAAGTTAAGTGGTAATCCAAATGGTCGCGCTGTAAATTGGTAAAAACCGCCACATTAAAATCCATACACCGCACCCGCTGTTGGTCTAGCGCGTGGGAAGAAACTTCCATCACCAAATATTCACTCTGCCGGGCAACCATTTTGTGCATCAGCTTAAACAACGGCAACGCCGCCGGCGTGGTGTTGGGGGCGGCGCACTCCACCTGCCCGTTAATGCGGTAGTTGACCGTACCCAACGCGCTGACGCGCTTGCGGGCATGGGTTAAAATACTTTCCGTTAAATAGGCAATAGAGGTTTTGCCCTTGGTACCCGTTATGCCGATAATGTTGAGCTTATCCGACGGACGGCCGTAAAATTCGTACGCGGCCTCTGCCATATCGCGGTCAATATCGTCCGATTGGACATACAAAACCCCGTAATTTTGAGCCGTCGGAAAAGCGGAAACCACCATCACGGCTCCGTTTGCCACTGCTTGCGGAATAAACCGGTTGCCGTCCACGCGCGCGCCTTTGAGGGCAAAAAACACGCTGCCCGGGCGCACCGCGTTGGAATCAAACGTCAAATCCCGCACGTCCAGCCGGTTCAAATACGCTAATTGTAATATTTTACTGGTACCCATATTATGTATATGTTATCAAATTGAGCAGGGCCCGGGGCTAAACTATTCTTTAGCGGCAAACAGTTCCTGTAATTGCGCGGCCATACCGGCCAAATGCGCGCGGATTTGCGGTTGTTTTTCTTCCAGCATAGGCAACAAACGCAAGCGAATCCAGTTGCGCGTAAAAGCATCATCCGCGTTGGTCTGGTCCGTCACGCAAGAAAGGCGGTTATGCTGTAAATACGCCTCCACCTCCGCCCGCGTAATACACAAAAGCGGCCGCACGATTTGCACCCCCACCGTAAGCGGCCGCGTGACGGGAATACCGCACAGCCCTTTGGCTTGCGTGCCGCGCAAGAGGTTAAGCAAAACGGTTTCGGCCTGGTCGTCTAAATGGTGGCCGAGGGCCACTTGGGTAGCGCCCCATTTTTTAGCCACTTGGGTAAGTGCCTGATAACGCCCCTTGCGCGCGGCGTGCTCCAAACTTAAACGGCCCTTTTCGGCCAGTTGGCGGGCATTGATTTTGCGCGCGAAAAATTCCACATTTAACTGCTTGCACAACTCCCGGCAGAAGGCTTGGTCGTTATCGGCCGCCGCGCCGCGCAAGGAGTGGTTTACATGCAGGGCCGCCAAATCAAAATGTTTTTCCGCCGCCAAATAGCGCAAAAAATGCAACAGGCAAACGGAGTCCGGCCCGCCGGAAAGCCCCACCAAAACGCTATCCCCGCGCTTAATAAATTGGCAGGCAAAAGCGCGCATGCGGGGCAGGACGGACGCATCAAAACTTTTTTTTGTCATATAAAAAAGTATAATAAATATACCACCTTTGGGGGAAATACCTTATGAAAAAAAGAATATTAATTATTGAAGACGAAACATCTATTGTGGAACTGCTTATGCTGGTGCTTATGCGCGAAGGGTACGAAGTAAAATCCTGCCAGAGCGGGCGCGAAGCGGTGGCCATGGTAAAAGAATTTCATCCGCATTTGATTTTGCTGGATGTGATGTTGCCCGGTATGGACGGAGCCTCTATTGTAAGAGTGCTGAGCGACGACGAACAACTGGGCTCTATCCCGGTGATTGTCACCTCTGCGTTGGCGGAATCCCAAAAATTATTTGCCACCTATCCGCAGGTCAAAGATTTTTGCATGAAACCCTTTGTACTTAAAGACCTTATCATTAAAGTCAAACAAGCCATTGGGGATTTATAAGCCAAACCTTTGTAAAAATCCGCATTAATAAGGATATGAAACACCCCGCTTGCTACAAACAAGCGGGGTGTGTTTTTCAATATCAGCAAAAACTAACAAACGGAGCGTTCCCATTCGCTGTACCGGCGCCAAAAATGCTCCAGCACCGCTTCCAATACAATTTCTTTCAGCACTTCCTGCCCTACCAACTGTTTCACGCTCACAGCCGTATCTTTCAGGCTGGCGGGAAGGCGGTTGTTCACGTTCAAACCAACCCCCACCACCATCCAATCGGTTTTGTCTTCTTTGGCGGAAGTTTCAATCAAAATGCCGCAAATCTTCTTCCATTTTTTGGTTTTAGGCTCCCACGCCAACACATCATTGGGCGCTTTGATTTTGGTTTTCATTTCAAACAAATCTTCTAGCGCACCGCTGACGGCTTGGGCCACTTTAAGACTGAAACTGCTGTTGCGCCGCGGGTGTACCGTGGGGCGTAAAATAAGTGAAAAATAGACGCCGCCTTCTTCGGAGCTGAAAGTGCGGTCAAACTGGCCGCGGCCACCCGTTTGGCGGCACGCCAGAACCAGCGTATTGGCTTCCTGCCCGTCTTGGGCGAGTTCCTTGGCCACATTATTGGTGCTGTCGGTCAGCTCCAGGCCAATTACTTTTTGTACGGCTTGTAAAGGGAGGGTAATTTCTTCCATATTTATATTTTACCAATTTCCGGCCCCGGCGCGCAGTGCTTGGCAGGGGTTGCCCCCCAAACGCGGCCTTTTACCGGGCGGGCCCGCTTGCCCAAAAAACGCGCTCCCGGGCCAGGCGTTATTTGCCGCGTTTTTTACCGGTGCCTTTTACCTGCATTTGGCGCAGTTCAAACAAGCGGTCACGCAGTTCGGCGGCCAATTCAAAATTCAGGTTTTCGGCCGCTTGCAGCATTTGCTGTTCCACGTCCGCTTCCACCATTTTGATATTTTGCACCGTCGGTTCCGGCAAGGTTTGGCTCAAAATACCAAACGCGCTGGTTTTGGTTTGTTGTTCAAATTCTTTTAACTCCACTTCCGTCTTTTGAATGGTTTTAGGCGTGATGTGGTGTTCTTTATTGTACGCTTCCTGCAAGGTGCGGCGGCGGTTCATTTCCGCCAGTGCGTAGCGGATAGAATCCGTTTTGCGGTCCGCATATAAAATAACCTCTCCGCCCGCATTACGCGCCGCGCGGCCGGAAATTTGAATAAGCGTAGTGGTATTACGCAGGAAGCCTTCGTTATCGGCCCCTAAAATAGCCACCAACCCCACTTGGGGAATATCAATCCCCTCGCGCAACAGGTTAATCCCCACCAACACATCAAAATCCCCGCGGCGAAATTGCTTCAAAATTTCCACCCGCTGTAAAGATTCTATATCCGAATGTAAATACTGGGTTTTAAGGCCCTGCTCCACAAAATACGCGCTTAAATCCTCGGCGGTTTTTTTGGTTAAAGCCAACACGAGTGTCCGCTCCCCTTTGGCGGTATGCTCTTTGATTTTTTCCGTCAAATGCGTAATTTGCCCTTCCGTGGGGTGGACAATCACTTTCGGGTCCACCAACCCCGTAGGGCGGATGACCTGCTCCACAATGTGGTTGCCGCAAACGGTCAGTTCGTACGGGCCGGGCGTGGCCGAAACAAAAATGCTTTGCGGCATTAATTTTTCAAATTCATCAAATTTTAAGGGGCGGTTATCCAGTGCGGACGGCAGGCGGAAACCGAAGTCCACCAACATTTGTTTGCGGGCCCTGTCCCCGTTGAACATCCCGCGCACTTGCGGCAGGGCCACATGGGATTCGTCCACCACCATTAAAAAATCGTCATAGCGCAAAAAATAATCCAACAAACACGCGGGGCGCTCGCCCGGTTTGCGGCCGTCCATATAGCGGGAGTAGTTTTCTATGCCGGAACAATAACCCGCCGTTAAAAGCATTTCTATATCGTATTCCGTGCGTTGTTTTAAGCGGTAGGCTTCCATTTCTTTGCCTTGCGCCAAAAGGGCTTGGCGGCGCAATTCCAAATCCGCCTTGATTTGGTCTATGGCACCGGCGGTGTCTTCATCAGTGGCTACAAAGTGCTTGGCCGGATAAATCCACGCTTCGTCCAATTCCGCCACCACGTCCCCGGTGACGGGGTGGATTTCGTAAATGTGCGAAATGGTTTTGCCGGAAATTTCCACCCGCAACGCATTTTGGCTGTATGGGGTCATAATATCCGTATTCGGCCCGCGCATACGGAAACGGCCGGAAGTAAATTCCAATTCGTCACGCAGGTATTGTATTTTAATCAGCCGCCCGCTTAATTGGGAGCGGGTCATTTCGCCCCCTTTTTTTACATAAATACGCATTTCCTTAAATGTATCCGGGGAGCCGATATTGTAAATGCAGGAAACAGACGCCACCACAATTACATCTTTGCGGCTGACCAAAGAGGTGGTGGCTTTCAGGCGCAGTTTATCAATATGTTCATTGACGGCGGAGTCTTTTTCTATATAAGTATCCGTTTGCGGGATATACGCTTCCGGCTGGTAATAATCGTAATAGGAAATAAAATATTCCACCGCGTTGTGGGGGAAAAATTGTTTGAACTCCGCATACAACTGCGCGGCCAACACTTTATTGGGGGATAAAATAAGCGTGGGGCGGTTCAAATTGGCAATTACATTGGCAATAGTAAACGTTTTGCCGGAGCCCGTCACCCCCAGCAGGGTTTGGCGCGCATCCCCGCGCAAAACGCCTTGCGTAAGGGCGGCAATCGCTTTCGGCTGGTCACCGGCCGGCTGAAAATTGGAAACTAATTCAAAATGGTCCATATCTCCCCCATAGAACAAAAAGGCGGCCGCAAACCGGGCCGCCCTTTCAGCTTTTCAAAACGGCTATTTGGAAAGACCGCCTAAAAAGTGCGCATCCAACACGCCGGGCAATAATTGGCCCACGCCGTCAATCATAAACTGCATGGCAATAGAACACAAAATCATACCCATAAAGCGAATGACAATCTGCGTTCCGTTCGGCCCGATTTTAGCAAACAAATAGCGCGAGGCCACCAATACGGCCCCCACCGCCGCGGCGCATAAAAACAGCATTACAATCATCATAACGGCCATGGGGAAAGTAGTAATTTTTTCCGCATACAACATAACCGTTGCAATAGAGCCGGGGCCGATAAATAACGGCATACCCACCGGCACTACAATATGGCTTAAACGGTCGCGCGCGCGGTCAAACGTACTGCCCTGGGCGCGGGCGGCTTCCAAGCCGTTGCGTTCAAATTTAGATTTACCCTGCAACATGCGCAACCCCACCCCTAACAGGATAATAGACCCTGCCAAACGGAAGGCGGGAATGGTTATACCGAACACGCTTAAAATTTTGCTTCCGAAAATAAAAAATATCGTAAGCATAATGAAAATAGACAGCGACATCAATAGCGCCACAGCGCGCTGTACTTTGGGCTCGTCATTTTCAACGTGTTCCAAAAAAATTGGCATATTGCCAATCGGGTTCAAAATAGCCAGCGTAGCAATAAATGCGTTTACCAGCAAACTCCAATCCATACTTGTTTATAAGCTCCTTGGACCAGTAAAATGCCCGCAAAAATGCGGTACTAATAGTATATCAAATTAGGGGCCAATGCTTGTGCCCGCGCCTCAGACGGAAAAAACCAGCCGCTCCGACGGACAACCGCAAGCTGCAAACAGGGGCAAAAACCGGGCCCGCTCGGGGCGGTTTTGGGCGGTGGCGCAAAAAAACATTTTCCAAATGCGTGATAAATTGTTATAATAAATGTACATTCATTTTTCGGGCAGTTGGCGCAGCGGTAGCGCGTCCGCCTCACACGCGGAAGGTCACAGGTTCAAATCCTGTACTGCCCACCATTTA
>UQFW01000056.1 GCA_900540405.1 Candidatus Avelusimicrobium faecicola
ATTTATAGAATATCTTGGATTGCAAGCGCTTGTTTTTCTTCCCTTATCCTTTTCTCTTTTTGCAGTAAACACGCAATTCCGGCCCGCTTTTTGCCGTTTTTGGTCTTATTTTCGTTGGAAACTATGGGCTTTTGAGGAATACCGTGGGCACACGCGCGCTAGCGCGGAGGTATCCGACCGGAGGAACAACAACGAAATGAAAGAAATTAGGAAGAAATACCCCCGGCGGGAGAATTAATTTTCACGCCACACAAAATACTTTTAAGTGCAGTTTTTGCAACATTACAACCGCGAATGGGTTTTCAAACTAATTTTTTTCAGTTCTAGGCGTGACGACGGGAGGGATACCGTGGGCACACGCGCGCCAGCGCGGAGGTATCCGACCGGAGGAACAACAACGAAATGGAAAAAATTAGGAAGAAATACCCCCGGCGGGAGAATTAATTTTCACGCCACACAAAATACTTTTAAGTGCAGTTTTTGCAACATTACAACCGCGAATGGGTTTTCAAACTAATTTTTTTCAGTTCTAGGCGTGACGACGGGAGGGATACCGTGGGCACACGCGCGCCAGCGCGGAGGTATCCGACCGGAGGAACAACAACGAAATGAAAGAAATTAGGAAGAAATACCCCCGGCGGGAGTTGAACTCGCAACCTTCTCCTTAGGACGGAGCCGCTCTATCCATTTGAGCTACGGGGGCGTAAAGGGTTTACTTTTTAAGTGTCTTTTGGGCCGGCTTTTTGGCCGCCTTTTTAACGGCTTTTTTTGCACCGCTTTTTGGGGCGGGCTTAACGGCTTTGGGGGCCGTTGCTTTTCCGGCGGCGCGGGCGGATTTGTTTTTTACCGCCGCAGTGCTTGCTTGTTTTTTGGAGCCCTGCGCGCTGGCCTTTTTAGCCGAAGTGCTTGCCGCGCCTTTTTGTGCCGGCGCGCCGGTCTTTTTAGCCGGAGCGGATTTTTTAAGTGGCGCACTTTTTTGTTGGGCGGCGCGGGCGGCCTCGGCCATGCGCTTTCTAATCAGCCGCGCCAAGGGGCTGCGGTCAATTACTTCGCCCAAAATATTGGTTTTTTGGTGGTGCGTGTGCATGGCGCTATGCAGTTTGCGCGTGCGGAAATCCGTTGCGTTCATTTCCAAAATGCCCGCTTTTTGGGCCGCACGGCGCAACGTCATTACGGCGCGCTCCTCTATTTGGCGCACCCGCTCGCGCGACAGGCCCAGTTTTTCGGCTACTTCGCCCAAAGTTTTGGGCTCGTTATCCGCCAGGCCATAGCGCATAATTAAAATTTCTCTATCGCGCGGGTTCAAAAGTTCCATACTTTTTTTGATAGTTTCCTGGTTTTCCGTTTGCAAAAACACATCATGCGGGTTGCCTTTGCCGTCGTCGGAAATCATATCTTCCAAAGTCAGTTCTTCTTCGTCATGCACCAAAGATGTTAAAGAATCCACCCCTTTGGCCGCGCTTAAAGTGTCCATGATGGACTTAACCTGCCGCGCCGTTAAATTAAGCTCTTGGGCCATTTCGTTCAAGGACGGGTCCCGCCCGTTGGCCTCTTTTAAGTTGTTCCACGCGCGGAACCACTTTTTCAAATTCCCCCACGCGTGCGACGGTATTTTGATAGAGCCGGATTGTTCCTCTATATATTTGCGGATGTACTGCTCAATCCAATACACGGCATAGGTGGAAAAACGGTAGCCTTTTTCCGGCTCAAATTTATCAATGGCTTGCAAAAGGCCCAAATTGCCTTCTTCTATCAAGTCCATTAAATCCATACCGGGGCGCTGGAAGCGTTTTGCCGTGGGGATAACCAGCCGCAAATTTAATTCCATCATTTTATTTTTGGCTTCTTTATCGCCTTGTTTAATGCGTTTCCACAACGCGGCAATTTCTTCGCGGTTCAGCTCTTGGGTCACTTGGCCCAAATGCTTGAAATATTCGTTTACGCTATCCAGAGATTCGTTTTCCATATATTAAATCATATCATACTTTGGCGTAAGGCTCAAAATAAAAACGTAAAAAGGGGCCCCACTTTTTTTGCAAAACCCTAATTTGCCGGATTGTTTTGTTTTTGTAAGGCCCGGAAGCAGCGCGCTTATGGGGCATTGGGCGCGCTATTTACGCATAGCAACCCCCTTTTATGCCGTTTGAATTTACGCGGCTCCTGCGGGCGGTTAGCGCGCTTTCCGGCTGTTTTATTATTTTACACCCCAAAAGCAAAATCTTCTTTTTTAGCGCTACAAGGTCTGCCGGGAAAACCCCATAAAAAAAGACCCCTTTTTATGGGGCCTTTTTGGGAGCGCTTAAAATTTACTCTTTATATTCAAATCCGCGTGCTTTTAAGGCGTCGCACACTTGGCGCCCGACGGCGCTGGCCGGGTGACAGTATTTATACACAATGTGCGGTTGGTGTACGGTTTGAATCCCCAAAGAATACAATTCCGCCGCCGCGCCTTGAGCCGTTTTTTGAGGGTTTCTGCGCCACAAAGTAGCGGTGGTTCCCCCCACCAAATTGCCGCTATCCGTTTGCATATTCAGGCTTAAAATATAATCCATCGTATACGCATCCGAACCGGCAAACGCATAGCCGGGCAGTTGCATATCAATTAAATCCAGCACATGCTCGGCGGAGGTTTCAAAAAGTACCTTGTCCGTATTGTGATAATAACGGTGCATCCGGGCCGAAACTTCTTCCAACAGGGTGGCGGCCTCTTGCGCTTTGGCAAGTTCTTCCTGCGGTTTTAAGGCGGCGCGCCCGGCACACCCGCCCACGCACACGCAAAACCCTAATACAGCTAATAAAGTATGTATTTTCATATTGAATATTATAACCTATTTTCCGCATACAAAAACAGGGCCCTTGGGGAGCCCTGTTTGCAAATCGGCCGCGTGGCGGCTTACAGCGGGATATTGCCTTTTAACGGATTTTTGGACGGAGTGCGTTTGTGGCGCAACACCTGGAAAGCGCGGATAATTTTTCCGCGCGCTTCCGCCGGTTCAATAATCTCGTCAATAGAGCCGTTGGAGGCCGCCTGATACGGAGAGGCAAACTTGTTGGAATATTCCGTGGTCAGTTTTTCCTTCAAAAGCTCTTTTTTCTGCGGGTCGGTTTCCGCTTTCAAATCGCGCGAATACAAAATTTCCACCGCGCCGCGCGGGCCCATAACGGCAATTTCCGCACTGGGGAACGCAAAGTTGAAATCCCCGCGCAAATACTTGGAGCCCATGGCAATATACGCGCCGCCGTACGCTTTGCGCAAAACGAGCGTCACTTTGGGGATAGACGCTTCCGAATACGCATAAAGCAGTTTGGCCCCATGACGGATAATGCCGCCGTGTTCCTGCTGTACGCCGGGCAAATAACCACCGATGTCCACCAACGTCAACAGCGGGATATTAAACGCATTTAAGAAGCGGATAAAGCGGGCCGCTTTGTCGCTGGCGTCGCAATCCAACGCGCCGCCCAAACAGGCCGGGTTGTTGGCTACCACGCCCACTACTTCGCCGCCCATGCGGATAAACCCGGTGACGACGTTTTTGGCAAAATTCTGGTGGATTTCAAAAAAGCCGAAGTCGTCCGCCAACCGCCAAATAACATGATGAATACGAAACGCCTTTTTGGGGTCCATTTCGCACACGCGTTCCAACACGTGTACCGGGCGGTCCATAACATCGGACGTAGATTCCAACGGGGCTTTTTCATAGCAGTTTTGGGGCAGGAAAGTAAGCAGTTCGCGCACTTGGCGGAAGCAGTCCTGCTCGGACTTGGCTACAAATTGGCACACGCCGCTTTTTTCGCTATGCGGGTGGGAGCCGCCCAACGTGTCAAAATCCACTTCTTCGCCGGTGGCCGCTTTTACCACGCTCGGCCCCGTGACGAACATGTGGCTAATGCCTTCCACCATAAAAATAAAATCGGTCAGCGCCGGGGAATATACCGCGCCGCCCGCGCACGGCCCTAAAATAACGGAAATCTGCGGGATTACGCCCGAGGCTTTGACGTTGCGGTAGAAAATTTCGCCATAACCGTTTAAGCTGTCCACCCCTTCCTGAATACGGGCACCGCCGGAATCCAACAGGCCGATAACCGGCACTTTGGCTTCCAAGGCGCGGTCCATTAAATCGGCAATTTTGCGCGCGTGCGCCAGCCCCAACGAGCCGCCCAACTGCGTAAAATCCTGCGCGTAAACGGCTACTTCGCGCCCGTTAATGCGGCCAAAACCGGTAATTACGCCGTCGCCCTTGATGTGTTTGTCTTTTACACCAAAATCACTGCAGGAGCTTTCCATTAAACTGCGGATTTCAAAAAAGCTGTCCTGGTCCAACAAATAAGAAATACGTTCCCGCGCGGTAAACTTGCCCTTATCTTTTTGGGCTTTGATACGGGCTTCGCCCGCACCTTTCAGCGCGTCTTGAGAAATCTGGCGGAATTTAACCAAACTGGCCGGAGCGGGCCGGTCTGATTTTTTATCCTCTCTGGGGTCTTCAAATAGTTCAATCATGTGCCCTCCAAAAGCTGTTATGTATATATTTTACCAAATCTGCGGCGTTGTATCAGCGCGCATACGCGGCGGAGAACATAAATCCGGCGGGTTCTTCGTGTGTTTGCAGGGTGATTTGCGGCGCGCCTAAACGTTGGTACACCTGCAAGGCTTTGCCGTAAAAAGCAATCTGTTGGCCCGCACAGCGCAAATCAAAGCTGTTTAAGGTCAGCCCGGTGCCCAACAGTTTTACCACGGCTTCTTTGCGGGTCCATAAAGCGGTTAAAAAAGCGTCATCCATGGCCGTAAGCTCTTGCGGGTGGAAAAAATCTTCCGCCCACGCGCTGATACGGTGCTGGATTTTTTCTAAATCAATCCCCAAAAAGCGGCACTCTTGGCTGATGGCCGCCGCCGCCCAACCGTGGCTATGCGTAATGCTGTACGCCCATGTAGCGCTTTCCCCCCGCACCAAAAGCTGCGGTTTGCCGCTGGTTTCTTGCGGGAGGACTTCCACTTGCGTTAAAGACACCCGCGCCGCTTGTGCCGCCAATGTTTTTAACGCAAGTCTGCCCCCGAGCCATTCGGTTCTGCGCTTGGGGAATTTTAACGTTTGGAAAAACGCCAACTCCTTTTCGCTCAAAACACGGTCGGCCGGGGGCAGACTGGATAAATCAACAAACTTTACTTGATACAACATGAAACCCCGGGGTTATTGGCCAATGGCCTGATACCCGTGGATTTCTACCCACACATTGCCTTTTTCATCAAACACATAGGCATCATGCAGGGTTTTGCCGTCGGCCGTGAGCCCTTTGTTCACGCCGTACAAATACAGCGTTTGCGGCGGGACTTCACGCTTGAAAACGGCCACTTCTTTAATGCCGTCCGGCAACGTCATTTTGTTGGCTACGGACATATCCTGGAAACCACAGCACTGGAAAGCCGCCTCAATAAGCATGGGGTTGGCCAACAAGGTTTTGGCTTCCGGCCATTGGGGTTTGGGCGTGGTGTGGTAAACGGCTAAAGATTCTTTTTCGTTTACGCGCAAAATGCCGCCCAATACCTGAAAGCTGGGGCCGTGGAAGTATTTTTTGTAAATTTCTTCCTTCGTCACCACCGGCGCGGCGTTTACGTCCAAATGAATCTCATTTTTCACTTCGTCCCAAGTAGAGGTAAAAGCGTTTAACGTCTTGGCCGTAAAGTGGCGGCGGGTGTTGCCCATTTTAACGCCTTTGCTGTTGATAAAATCGGACTCAATTTCCATAGTGGCTTGCGTGCCGTCGGACGTGCCGATAATACGAACAGCCTGCGGGCGGTTGCGCAACAGTTTAATAGGCAGGAAGAAATGCACATCTTCCAACCCTTGCGGCGCTTTGCCCATTAAGGCGTTGGCGGTTTCCATAAAGGTTTCAATGCCCATGACGCCCGGCACATACGGCGTGCCTTCAATGGCGTGGTCCGCCAAATACGGGTCCGCTTTCAAGTTAAATTCTTTTTCTCCGCGCAGTTCATGCCCCGCTTCCATTTTTTGCACGTTGCCCAAAAAGTGGGTGGCATCTTTAGCGGCGGCCGGTTCGGCGGCGGGAGTTTGCCCCCCGCCGTTTTGCGAACCGTCGTCAGAACCGTTATCGGAAGAATCACTGCCGAACTTTTGGTCCGCACCGATTTCGTCCATTTCAAACAACAACTGATGGTCCCAATCCAAGCGGCCCAAAGAGCCGGTCAACACAATTTCCGGCACGCGGCCGTAGACGATTTCGTCCAAGAAAATCTGCATACCGTCTTCGGGGTCTACAAAGTCCACCCCGTTGGAGCGCAGGAAGGTTTCCACGCCGGCACGCACGCCCATACCTACATTTTTGTAAGCACTCATGGCAATGCTGATGGCGCGGTAGCCTTGATTGGAAAGCGACAGGGCCGATTTAGCCAAATAGTCGTTGGCGCTGGCGTAGTCGCTCTGGCCTAAGTTGCCGTATTTACCCGCAATGGAAGAAGCAAAAGCAAAGAAGCCTTTATCTTTTACCACATTGTTGGCTAAGAAGGAAGCAAAGCTGGTGGCCTTCACGTCAAAAATGCGGTAGTATTCCATGGGGTCTTTATCGTAAATCAGTTTGGAGCGTTCCAACCCCGCAAAGTGAATCAACCCGTCCACGCGGCTGTTTTTAGCCTTGATTTTGGTGCAAACTTCTTTCATCATGGAGGAGTTCATCACGTCGCAGTGGTAGTATTCCACTTCGCTACCCAAATCACGCAGTTTTTGCATATTGTTGTACAGCGTGACGGAATCTTTCACACGCCCGAAAGCGCGTTCCAACATAACCGGGGTAGCTTTTTGGGTGTGGTCCGCGCGCATTTCTTCCCACATTTGTTTTTTGAGCGCGGCCAGTTCGGCTTCGTTCATCGTGGCCCACACGGGGGTCTTTTCTTGGATTTCAATAATATCCAAGATGATGATTTTGCTGTGGTACTGCGCGGCAATTTTTTGCGCGAGCATGGCCCCAATCCCGCGGCCGGAACCCGTAAAGATAATGGTTTTACCGGCAAGGTCAAAATGCTTGACACTGCGGTCCAAACGCATCGGCACGGACAGAATGGTGGAGCGCACTTTTTGGCGCATACCAATCATCAGGCGCATATCCCCATGGAGTACTTCGTCCATGGTCATTTGGGCCATTTCGTCCGGCGTGGTTTCGGGTTCAAAGTCCATTAATTTAGAAATAGCACCCGTGCGTTCGTACACGTCTTTGCGGTAGCAGGTAGTACCGCCGGTAAGGGCGCCCACAATGGGGTTAAATTCGTCCTTAGTGGTATAGCCGAAATTACCGTCAATTTTGGTGTTGACCGCAAAGAAAGTATCCGCATCCGTACGGTTAGACAAACCTTTTTCAAACACGCGCAACGCAATAAACAACGGCATGACGTATTTGGTCAGTTCGTTATGCGGGCTTACTTTTTTATCAAACTTTTTAACGGTAGCACCCAGCAGATACACAATACCTTGGATGTTGGGGTCTTCCGCCGCGTATTCTTTTAACTGCTTTTCGGTTTCTTCGTAAGATTCCCAATTTACAATGGTGGTGTTTTTGCTGCGGGTTTTAAGCGTAGTAAACACATGCGTTTTAACGCCCAGTTCTTTGAATTCTTCCTGATAGGCTTTAATCAGTGCGGAATTATCGGCAAAAATGAGTACCGTGCGGTCCTTGGATAAACGGCGGTTTTCGCGTTCCGTCAGCGGAGCATCCGCCACCATGGTCACATAGCGCAGTTTCTTTTCGTGGCAGTGTTCACCCTTGTAGCCGGGGGCTTCGGGGCGTTCCGCCAAAGATTCATGGCGCTCAATGGGCGCAGTCGGGTTGGTCGTCAACGCATCGTCGGCCGGTTTGCCGATATGTTCCGCCGTCGGCTTGCTGACAAACGCCGGTTTAGCAACTTGCGCAGGCGTTTGTTCCGCCGGGGCCGGTTGGGCCGCAGGAGCCGGAGCCGCTACGGTTTCCACCGCCGGGGCTACTTGCGCCGCCGGGGCCGCCGCGGGTTGAGCCGCAGGAGCCGCATTGTTTACGGAATTAAGCACAAAGTTAATGCAATGGCGGATAGTAGGATAATCTTTCAGCTGGATGCCTTCCTGCTGGGCAATACCGTAATGTTCACGCATAGCGGCAAACAGTTCGGCTTGTTTGACGGTGTCAATGCCCAAATCGGCTTCCATATCCAAATCCAAATCCAACATATCTTTCGGATAGCCGGTCTTTTCGGCCACCATAGCCACAATTTCATCACTCACTTGGGCCGGGTCCAGTTTGCCCGCCGCCGCTTTAGGCGCAGGCTGAGCCGCCGGAGCCGCCACAGGGGCAACTTGGGCCACAGGAGCCGGAGCTGCTACGGTTTCCACCGCCGGGGCTACTTGAGCCACCGGGGCCGCCGCTTGCACAGGGGCCGCTTGAGCCGCGCCGTCCGCCGTGTTGGCGTTCGTCATGGCGTATTTAATAATGGAGCGGATGGTCGGGTAGTCTTTCAACTGCACGCCTTCTTGTTTGGCAATGTTATACGTTTCGCGCATAATGGCAAACAGTTCGGCTTGTTTAACGGTATCAATACCCAAATCGGCTTCCATATCCAAGTCCAAATCCAGCATATCTTCCGGATAGCCGGTCTTTTCGGCAATAATCGCGCGGACATTTTTCGTCACGTCTTCTTCATTCAAAGACGGAGCCGCTTGAGCCGGCTTTGCCACCGGGGCAACTTCCGCCACCGGGGCAGGTTGGGCCGCAGGAGCCGCTACGGTTTCCACCGCCGGAGCTACTTGCGCCACCGGGGCCGCCGCCTGAACAGGGGCCGCGCCGTTTTCCGTATTGGCGTTAGCCATGGCGTACTTAATAATGGAGCGAATGGTCGGGTAGTCTTTCAACTGCACGCCTTCTTGTTTGGCGATATGGTACGTTTCGCGCATAATGGCAAACAGTTCGGCTTGTTTGACGGTATCAATACCCAAATCGGCTTCCATATCCAAATCTAAATCCAACATATCTTGCGGATAGCCGGTCTTTTCGGAAACGATATTTAAGATGTTCTTTTTCACATCTTCTTCGTTCAACGAAACCGCCGCTTTAGGAGCCGCAGGGGCCACTTGGGCCGCAGG
>UQFW01000057.1 GCA_900540405.1 Candidatus Avelusimicrobium faecicola
AGCCTGCAAGGGCTCCAAGCACAAAGGCGGTGCAAAAGGGCTTAAATTTGGAAAATTGTTTGCCCACTAAATGCGAACGGGGAACAAAATGTTATTTTGTTCCCCGCGCATTAAAATCTCAGCTTACCAACAGTTGTTCTCAATAAACGGTGTTCCATTCCCGCGTGGTAAACGTAAACTCCACTCTCCTGTTCGTCATCCTCCCCTCATCGGAATTATCCAACGTAAGCGGGCGGTCTTTTCCATACGCATGGATACGGATACGGTCCGCCTCCACCCCACGGCTTACTAAATAGGATTTCATCGCCGCCGCACGCGCCCCGCTCAACCAATAGTTATACTCTTTGGAGCCCAGCAAATCCGTATGCCCCTCCAAAATTAAATGCAGTTGGCGTTGGTCTTTCATAATGTTGGCTACTTTATCCAAAAACGCATAGGCATATTCCGGCGGGCGGATAGAGTCAAACTGATAAGTAATGGTGGGCAGCTTCATACTTTTGAGCATTTGCTGTTCGCTCTGGCGGTAGAGTTTTGCGTTGCGCTTGGCCTCCAACTTAATAACCGGGTCCGGCTTTACAGGCGGGATTTCGTCCTCCCGGCTCTGGCTGGACGCGCACGCAAAAAGCGCGCAAGATAACACCAATAAAAAAACGGTTTTTGTAAAATTCATAAAAATCCTCCTGCACCCATTATACCAAAACCCCTGTATATCTGCGTAAAAAATTTTATAAAAACGGCTTGTCCACACTTATCCACACCCTGTTTATAACCTGTGGATAACTCCGCCATTTACTCTACAAATCCGGACCCAAAAAGCCGTTTTTGACCCACCGCCAAAAACACCCGCCTTTTAGCCTGTGGATAACGCCCCAAACTGTGGATAACCCGGCCTTTTGTATAGTAAAAAACCCACTTTTTAGGAGATTTCCCCGACGAGGAATTCATTTTTGCCTAAAAAATGGGCTTTTTTCAATTTTTTTCAAAAAACTGTTGACAAGTTCACATTTTTTTGATTGATTTTTGGCCTAAAAACCTGTTTTTATTGTTTTTTAAGCTTAATTTTGGTGCGATAGGCCGTTTTGCCTGCGCCGCCGCTTATTTTTACCGTTGCGGGCTCCGCACCGGAAATAACGCTTAACGTGCCTGCCGGGGCGTTGTAGTCCAAATACGGCGGGCTCATCCGCAAGACGGACGGATAAAAATCATACACGCGCCCGTTGGCCAGTTGGGCCGTGGCTTGCAAGTGGGCAACCCCGCCCGATAGCGCCAAGCGCGCCGGAGTGACAGCGGCCCGCACGCGCCGGAGGGCTACTTGTTGCGCCGGAGCCAACCAATAAGCCATAGGCAGTTCTTCAAACAAATTGGCCGGCTCGCCCTCGCGCAATACAAAATTAGTGCCATAGGTTAAACCTACATTTTCCAAACGCGCCTGCAAGGCGGATAAAACCGGCCTATCCCCCCACGCCGCCAAGCGGATATTTTTAGGCAGATACGAGGCATTTAACAAGGCCGGGTCCGGCTCCGCCAACAGCGCCTGCGTAAACAACTCCGGCTGATACAGGAGCGCATAGGCCAACAATCCCCCCTCGGTGCCTTGGGCGGCTACCGCGCGGTGGGAAGCATCCGCCAAGGTGGGATAATTCGTATCCACATACGGGATTAGCTCCCGCTTAAAAAAACGCACCACGCGGGCGGCATCCGCCATTTCTTCCGGCGTTAAATTAATACCCACCACCAACGCTTTGTGCGGGGTGACGTCCATAAACGCTTGTGCCAAAGGCGCATTTTTTGGGATAGCCCCCAACACATACACCACCGGATAACGCCCCGTAAGCGGCGTGGCCTGTTGCGGCAAAAAGAACGTGACCGTTTTACCGGGCAGCGTTTGGGACGGAAAATTAATAAAAGTTTCCCGCCCCGGATTTAACAAAATAAGCGGCTCTGTTTCTTGCGCGGCACACCACACGGGGGCCGTTAAAACAGCCAGTAAAAAAAGAAGTTTCTTCATACTTAATTATTTTAACAAAAAAAACAAGAGGCCCAGGCGTTTTTTGGGCCCAAAGGCCCTTGTTTGCGCGTTTATAAAACGCTACATTATATAGACAAGTTTTATTTTACGGAGCCGGATGATGCAAAAATCTACCCATTTACATTTTTTATTGGCCTTGGGCCACAAAAAAGTAGTTGTCTTAAAACAGCAAGAACAAATTGCCATTTATAGCGACGACCTCCCCCACCACCGCTACCAAAACCGTTTATCCATGGAGCGCCTGGCCGAAGCCGTAGGCGCCCGGTAAGAGCCTGTTTTTTCATACGGACCTGCCCCACAAAAGGCAGGTCCTTTTTCGTCTAATAATCCCGCGGGAAATGATATAATAAATGTATAGGAGAACGAGCATGAATAAAACCATTTTTACGCTTTTGGCGGCCGCGTTATTCACCGCCCCCGCCTGCGCCCAAACGCAAGACACACTGCCCCTTCTGCAAAAAGGGAGCCGCACCTTGCAAGAAAACCAAACGGTTCTCAATTTATTCCGCACCTCTAAAAACCCGGCTGAAGTTTTTGCCGCCGGAGCCAGTTTGGTGCGTTTGCCGCCGCCCGCCCAGCAGGAGCCGGCGCTGTTCAACATTGTTTTGCAAAGCCAGGACCCGCTCAAAAAAGTATTTGCCACCGTTATTTTAACCGCTATGGGGAACAATTACGAAGAATTTTTACCCATGCTGGCCGATTCCGCCCACAGCCAGGATAACGCCTTGAGCGCTTACGCCGCCACCGCCTACACGATTATTTATCCGCAAAGCACCGAATATGCCGACCAAGTAGTGAATATGTATATTTACGACGAAGCCTTTGCACAGCGCGCGATGAATTTAATTTCAAACGGAGATAAACAAACCGTAAAATACTTAAAACAAGCGGCGGTATCTTCTAATGTCAAAGTACGGGCCGCCGCCGTGGAATGGTTGGGCGATTTACAAACCAAAGAAGCCGCCAAATTCCTGCTAAAACGCGCTAAAAAAGAGCTGGAAAGCGAAGCCTGCTCCGCCGTGGCCGTGGCACTGGCCAAAAACAGCAACTATACGCTGGAAGAAACATTAAAAAATCTCCGCCAGGATTACGACACCCCGCAAGCCAACACCTATGCGCTGGCCCTCGGGTTTATGACGGGCAACGCCATTAACGGCATAAAACAAGGGTTGGAAGCCAAAGACACCAACACCCAAATCAACGCCGCCCGCGCCGCCGCTTATATGGCCGGGGTACTGGCCAGCCCGCAAGCCGGGGAGTATTCCAACGACCCGGATTTTGATAAAAACCTGCTTAAAACGCTGGTTCCGCAATTAAGCATTTTATCCAAACGGGGCGGAAATGCCGCTAAAATTTATGCCGATACCGCCCTATACCAAATGAGCAAATTAAACCAATCATTATGAAAGTAAAAAAATTATCCCCCCTTGCCAAACTCCCCCAGCGGGCGCACCCGACGGACTCGGGCGCGGATTTGTTTGCCCTGGAACGCACGGTATTGCCGGCGCGCGCCATTACCAAAGTACACACGGGTATTGCCGTAGAACTGCCGGAAAACACGTCCGGCATTATCTGGGGTAAAAGCTCGGTGGAAAGCAAAGGCATTAAAGCCATGGCCGGCCTGGTGGACGCCCCTTACCGGGGAGAATTGATTGTATGTATGTACAACCTCAACGAGCAGGATTTTGTATTTGAAGCCGGGCAAAAGGTGGCGCAACTGGTGGTACTGCCCACCCTCTACCCCGCTTTTGAAGAAGTCAGCGAGCTGACGGACACTTCCCGCGGGGAAGGCGGTTTCGGCAGCACCGGGGTAAAATAACCCCCAAAAATTCCGTTTTACACGGCAAAAAGCCGTTGTAAATTTGTTATCATTAAATATATGCAAAAAACTATTCAAATCGGCCCTATTAAATTATCTAACCGCCTGCCCCTGGCGTTTATGGCAGGCCCGTGCGTCATTGAAAGCCGGGAACAATACCTCACCACGGTAAAAAAGCTGAAAGCGATTATCGCCAAAACAAAGCATCCCTACATTCTAAAGGCTTCTTATGATAAAGCCAACCGTACCTCTGTGGATGCGTACCGCGGGCCGGGTTTAGCCGCCGGTATGAAAATTTTGCAGGAAGCCAAACAGCTGACGGGGCTTCCGTTAGTAGTGGACGTACACGAGCCTTGGCAGGCCGAAGAAGCCGCTCAAACCGCGGATATTTTGCAAATACCGGCTTTTTTGTGCCGCCAGACGGATTTAGTGTTGGCGTGCGCGGATACCGGCAAAGCCATTAATGTAAAAAAAGGCCAATTTTTAGCCCCGGGAGCCATGGAGCAAATCATCAAAAAAATAGAATCCCGCGGCAACAAAAAAATCATTCTAACGGAACGCGGCGCCTGCTTTGGATATGGCGACCTGGTTGTGGATATGCGCTCGTTGGAAATTATGAAAAGTTTTGGCTACCCGGTGGTGTTTGATGCCACGCACTCCGTGCAAAAACTGGGTGCGGCCGGCGCCTGTACCGGCGGAAACCGGGCCATGGCCCCGGTATTAGCCAAAGCCGCCACGGCCTTGGGAATTGCGGGCGTGTTTTTTGAATCCCACCCGGACCCGGACCATGCACTTTCCGACGGCGCAAACTCGCTCAATTTTGCACAAGCGGAAAAAATGTGCCAACAACTCTGCGCCATAGATGCGGTGGTTAAAAAATTCAAATAATGGCAAAAAATACGCCCCGGCCCTGGAGCCCCACTTTTACCTGGCACGCCAAAACCTTGGGCGTGCTGGCGGTACTGGTGCTACTGGCTTTTGCGGGGCTTAAATTATTGGTAAACAAATTGCCGCCGCCCTTTGCCCCCAAAGCGCCCGCGCCGCAAACTACCCCCTGGCTGACCGGGGAAGGACACCCATGAAAAAACTTTTGTACTTATTTTTTGCCGTTGTAGCCACTGCCGCCTGCCAAGGGAAAAAAGATTTTTCCCCCAACGAAGAACCGGGCATGCAGCGGGCCAATGCCGTATCCATTTTTGAATCCAAAGACAGCCAAAAACGCTGGATATTAAACTCCCGGGATGTGGACTTTTCCGACTTGCAAAACGCCGCTTTGGTGGCGCCGGAACTGCTTTGGAAAGACAACGGAAAAGATGCCGGAAAAGTGACCGCGGAACGCGGGGTGTTTAATTATGCACAGCGGCTTGTCACCCTGCAAGGCCATGTAAAAGCGGTTTCTTTGATACACGGCCTGACGTTGGAAACAGACCACATTTATTATGATGTGGATAAAGACCGCGTTTGGAGCGACAAAAAAACCGTTGTCACCCGCGGCGGAGTGCGCACGGTAGCCAAACACGGGGTGGAAACCAACTCCAAATTAACGCAAATAGAATTTAAGAAACAATCCACCGCCCTGCCGGCCACCGTAAAAGAACTCAAGGGGCAATTAAAATGAAAATAACGCGCCTGTTTATCCTGTTTTCTATCCCCTGGTTAGCGGCGGCGTGTGCCACCGTTAAGCAGGAAGGCCCGGCCGTTCCCGCGCCGGGGCCCAAAATTTCCCGCGCCAAAGACGCGCTGAAACGCAAAACGCCCAAATTCAACGCCCCGCAAACGCTGGGCGGCCTGATTGCAAGCGACAGCTGGACCGTTTATCCCGAAAAACAACAGGAAGAATTTAAGGGCCACGTTTCCTACGATAACGGCGTTTACACCTTCCGCGCGGATTATGCCTTGTCCGATAGGGCCAAAAGCACTTTTTCCGCCGCCGGAAACATTTACATGAAACAGGCCGAAAAAAACGGCCCGCTCTATGAAGTTAAGGCAGACGACGGCCGCTATAACTATAAAACCGGCAAAGGCCGCCTTTCCGCCCGCAAAAACCGTTTTGTTTATCTAACTTATCAAGATGCGCAAGGCACCGCTACCCATGCGCAGGCCCGCAAAGCCGAATTTGACACCAATACAAAAACGTACCGCCTGTATCAAGACGTGACGATTACCCGGCCCACTCCGGCAGGTACCGCCACCGTGACGGCTGAGCGCGTTTTGGCCCGCCAAAACGACCAATATGCCGTGTTGGAAGGCGGCGTTAAACTTTCCACGCCGCAATACACCATGACGGCGGACACCTTGGTTATGGACGGCAAAAACAATAAATCCTATGCGTTCGGTTCCCGCACGTTGTTGCAAGGCAAAACCGAACAGGGGCAATTTGCCGTCATTGCCGACCGCGCCGAAGCGGAAAATGAAACCCGCCTGCTCAGCCTAAAAGGCAAGGTGCAGGGGTGGCTGGTGTCGGACGAAATAAACAAAGCGGAAATTAACGATAAATTTTAATGAGGTTTACTATGGAACTGCGCAGCGAAGAAATTAAAAAAGTATATAAAGACCGCATGGTAGTAAAAGGCGTAAATATTCATGTAAAATCCGGCGAGATTGTGGGTTTATTGGGCCCCAACGGCGCCGGGAAAACCACCTCTTTTTATATGTTGGTGGGCTTTATCCGCCCCACCAGCGGCAAAGTATTTATTGATAACGACGACGTCACCCAACTGCCCATGTTCAAGCGCGCGCGCCACGGTTTAGGCTATCTGGCGCAGGAGCCCACCATTTTTAAGGGGCTGACCATAGAAGAAAACCTGTTAGCCGTATTGGAGCGCATTGAAAGCAACAAAACCGTACAAAAACGCCGCGTGGAAGAACTGTTGGAAGAATTTGGCCTAACCCGCCTGGCCAAGCAAAAAGCGTGGACGCTTTCCGGCGGAGAAAAACGCCGTATGGAAATTGCCCGCTGTATGATTAGCAACCCCAAAATTATTTTATTGGACGAACCGTTTGTGGGGATTGACCCCATCACCGTGGCGGATTTGCGCAAAATGATTTTTAAGCTCAAAGACAAAGGGATTGGCGTGTTAATTACAGACCACAACGTGCGCGAAACCCTGCCGCTTACGGAGCGCGCGTACCTGATTTACGACGGTAAAATTTTGGTAGAGGGCGACCAAAACACCCTGCTTAACGACAAAAACGCCCGCCGCCTGTATTTGGGCGAAGACTTCAAAATGTAAAATGAAAACAGATTTTAACGCATTAAGCAAAGAATTAAAAGAGGCGTTCAACCGGCGCTTCCACCAACAGGCCAAATTTACGCCGGACACCAAAACGGTAGTGGCGGTGGTGGCGGATTTGAAAGACTATTTATTCCAATACCCGCCCTTGGCGCGGCGGTTTGGCGCGGCGCGGAGATTGGCCCAATGCGCCAAAAAGTTAGAAAAGCAAATCCTAAACGCCATGTGCTTTATGTGCGAAACCCGTGGGGATTGCACCCTCTGCAAAGCGCAAGCCAAGTGCATTACCCAGCGTTTTTTTGCACAACTGCCCCAAATACAACGGTTAATTATTTCGGACGTGCAAGCCGCGTTTGAGGGCGACCCCGCCGCCATTAGTGAAGTGGAACCCCTGCTTTGCTATCCGGGCGTTTTGGCGGTGGCTTATTACCGCCTGGCCCACGCCCTGCAAACGCAAGGCGTACAGCTTATCCCGCGCATTATTACGGAATACGCCCACAGTTTAACCGGCATTGATATTCACCCCGGGGCGCAAATCGGCCCG
The DNA here is from genome assembly GCA_900540405.1 of Candidatus Avelusimicrobium faecicola. Taxonomy (GTDB): domain Bacteria; phylum Elusimicrobiota; class Elusimicrobia; order Elusimicrobiales; family Elusimicrobiaceae; genus Avelusimicrobium; species Avelusimicrobium faecicola. The sequence goes on from UQFW01000057.1 coordinate 7,626, forward strand.
GCCTTTTTTATTGACCACGGCACCGGGGTTGTAATTGGGGAAACGTGCGTTATCGGCGCGCATGTAAAACTTTACCAAGGGGTCACGCTGGGGGCCAAGAGCTTTCCGCTGGACGAAAACGGGCACCCCGTAAAAGGCATTAAACGCCACCCGAACATTGGCAACCATGTAATTATCTATGCCGAAACCACCGTTTTAGGAAATGTAAACATTGGCGACGGTGCCGTTTTGGGGGCCAATAAATGGATTACCGCCGACGTGCCCGCCGGAGCCAAAGTGTAGCCCCTCATTTACCCCACAAAAAAACCCCGCCAAAGCGGGGTTTTTAATTTCAAAGTTTAATTACACGGCATAGAACCGGAAGCCTTCATACCGTATATAGCACATTGTTCGTTGGAACCGGTACAAAAGAAATGTCCGCCAGTCCCGCCCGGGGAGTACCAAAACGCCACCCCGGCCGTATCCCCGCTTAGGCGTCTGGCACACATATCGGAAACGCGCCCAGCCGGGAAAAACCTATAAGCAAAATACTTGGTATGCAGCCTCGCCTCCGCGCCGGTGCCATAGGGTGTGCCGGGGGTGCTGACGTCCAAACTGTTGGCCGTAAAAGCCGTGGGAATGGTAGACCAATCGTCCATTTCCATAGAAACTAAAAGCCGCTGTTTAGAATCGGACATTTTTTTAAGCAGGGCGCGGGCTTCCGCCGCGCGGGATTTTTCCACCGTTTTTTCATACAGCGGTACAGCCATAGTAATTAACATGGTCATAATCACAACGGCTACCAATAATTCCATTAATGTAAAACCATTTTTTTTCATCATAATTTCCCCTTGCTTAACAGCCGCCGATTGTGTTGTCGTGTTCAACATCTATGGTATTGCAATATTCGGCAGAGCCCACACAAAACAGCTTTTGGTCTTCCCGTCGGAAAATAATACAAAAGCCGTCATATTTTTGACCATTTCTTTTGGCGGAAATCAGCGTGCCGTTTGGAATACTATAAATAAAATCAGAGGTCGTAAGTACGGAAGCTTTGTCGGTGCCGGCACCGCTATCCTGGAACATATCAAAACGGCCAATGCCTATATCCTCCTGGCCGGAAGCATACAAAGATTCATAATCGTCATACCCCAAATCCACCGCCAGACGTTCGCTGGAATCATACAAGTTTTTAAGCCCGCCGAGGGCTTGCGTCGCCCGGGAGCGCTCCACCGCGCGGCGGTATTGCGGCAACGCCACGGCAGATA
>UQFW01000058.1 GCA_900540405.1 Candidatus Avelusimicrobium faecicola
GGGGAAGTGACCCGCCGCAAACTAAAACGCTGGGCGGACGACACCTATGAAGACAAGAAAGAATATGTATTGGAACACGCCGAAGAATTAAAAGAAAACTTAAAAGAACGCGCCGGGGAAGTGCGCGAAAAACTGGCTGAACAAGCCGGCGTGGTGCGCGAAAAACTGGAAGAAGGCAAAAATAAAGTCATTAAAGAATTTAACCGCCGCAAAGAAGAACTGGCCGATAAATTCAAAAAAGATTAATAGCTTTCTAACTAAAAAACCACCGTTTCAAGCGGTGGTTTTTAATTTGTATGAATTTCCTTTCCCCTAAACACCGGGGCAAAAGCACTATTTATTAAAACAGGTTTCGGCCTGTAAAAAAGCCTCTTTCATACTCAACACCGGGGCCGAAAAAAGTTTGCTGATGGCCATTTCGTGATTAGAAACCGCGTGGATAATTTCATCCATTAAAAAGCCTTTATTTACTTCGCGCTCAATGGCATCCAGTACGGTGTGCGGGTCTTTGGGGGCCAAAATGTTTTCTACCCCGCAATGCAACATTTTTAAGGCCGCCGCGCCCTCATAACGCACGCGGGCTTTCCAAAGCGGAAAACTGACAATGCACCCTTTGTAATTCAGGCGTTTTTTTAATAACCCGCGCAAAATTTTGTCGGACATCATGGCCTGCGTGTCCCCGTCTATATTTGGGAAAGTCATATCGGACGGCATAATGGCATCCGCCCGGCGGAATAAACTTTTATAGGGCATAAATTCCGCATCTTCCATTTGGGCCAGCGTTTTTAATATGCCGCTTACACCCGGGAAATATTTTACGCAATTTAACGCGCCGCCGTTGGAAAGTCCGGCCACAAAATCCCCCGCCAGGCGTGTCACGCACGGGGCGGAAACACTAAACGCCGGGGAAGAATACCCCAAATCCGCCACCGGGGCCAACACCCAATCAATCCCGATACTGCGCGCCATACAAGCCAGCATATTGCCTTTTTTATAAGCGCCCTCGGCCGAGGCATCCGCCCCCAGCTGGGCATTGGACGGCAATGCCGGGGCATCCGTCACTACTTCGCGCAAGTCTTCGTCAATATCGGCACAAATTAATAAATGGTTGTAGGGGGAAGCCTCACGCATTTGCTGTACAAACGCGGCCGTTTGCTGTGCGGTGCCGCCGTACACGCAAAACCCGCCCACACCCCGGCGCGCCAATGCAACGGCTTCGGCCAAATCACTTTGGCCGAACCAAAAACCGGGGAACACAATGCGGGCGATTTTCATACTTACTCCAAAACGGACGGAAAGAGGGCGTCTTCGGTGCCGGACGGAGGAACGGACAAGGAGCCGTCTTCCACCGGGGCCGGGGCCATCACCACATCCGGCTTTACTTCCGGCAACACCGGGGCGGACAGCCATTGTAAAACCGTGGGAATAAAATATTTATCCAGCATTTCGTGCGAGGATAAATCATACGCCGTTAAAAAGGTCACCTTGCCGGGGCCGGTAGTTAAATAAGCCACGTTGCGGATGACACTGGCTTCCAAAAATGTTTTTTTATCGTCGGCGGCCGCGGCAATCAGCACGGCCCCTTTATACACACGCATAGCGGGGATAGTAAGCACATCCCGGGTATTGGTGGTGGGGCTGATTAAGGCCAAGGCGGGCACGTCCGGCGTGAAACTGATGCTTTTGGCCGCCACATTGGCGCCGAGCCCTGCTCCCAACAAGACTGTTTCGTCCACGGTCACCCCTTTCTTTTTTAAGAACGCCAATACCGCATCCACATCCCGCGGCATTTTATTAAATTCGTTATCTAACCCTTCCCGCGCAAAGCGGAAAGCCTCCCCCTCGTTGGTGCTGGCCCCGTGGCCGCGCAAATCAAATGCCACATAGCCGTATCCGGCCGATTCCAACGCCTTGGCTAATTTGGCAAACGCCTCTTTTTGTTTCCCGAGGTCATGCACTAAAACTACCGTTTTATGGTCTTCTTTAGCCGGCTGATACACCGCCGCAAGTTCCCACCCGTCGGGCGTGGAGAGCGTGATGGCTTTCCCGTCCAACCCGGCGGCAAATAACGGCAGGGACCCCATGAGTACCAGGGCCCCCGCCCACAAAATACCAAACGCTTTCATTTATCTGTCCAAAACCTCTTCTGGCTTAAACCAAAGCGCAATTTCCTTTTCGGCATCTTCCGGGGAGCCGGAAGCGTGTACGCAGTTTTGCATTACATCACCGATAAACCGCCCAAAGCTGCCGCGAATCGTCCACGGGGCGGCTTTTTCCGGGTTCGTGCTGCCGATTTCCTGGCGCACTTTGGCGATGGCGTTTTCGCCCTGGAACACAAACGCATAAATTTTATGGTTGGGCACGTTGTTAAATTCACCCATCATATATTGGATTACTTCTTCCAAAAAGGGTTTGCCTTCCAAGTTCTTGTAGTGGGCACGGGCTAATTCTTCCGTTAAAGACACTACTTTGGCCCCGGTCATTTGCAGACCGAGGTGGTCAAGCCGGTCTAAAATAAGACCGCTGATGCGTTTTTCAATAGCATCAGGTTTAATTAACACCAAGGTTCTTTCCATATATCTCATGTAAACATTATACCAATATAAAAGTTTAAGTCAATACGCGCGTACGCTACATCCGGCGCCGTATATTGGTATAATGTTTATAACAGGGTGGATTATGAATAACGCAAACGAACCGAAAACCATTCGTTTTGGCATTGTGGGCGCCGGGAAGGCGGGCGCCCTGTACGCGCGCGCGTTAGGGCAAATACCACAGGCCAATCTGGTAGCCGTTTGCGATACCGACCTCCTGCACGCCCAACAATTAGCGTGGCAGTTTAACGCCACCCCTTATTCCAAAATACAAGATTTAATCCGCCAGACGGATGCCATTATTTTAACCGTTCCCACGGCCTTGCACCATTCTTTAGGCATGTTCTGCCTGCAAAACGGACTGCACCTGCTTGTGGGAAGCCCCCTGGCCGCCGATATGGACGAAGCGCGCGAACTCATCCGCACCGCACGCAGTAAAGAGCTGGTCCTGCAAGTGGGGCGGGCCGACCGTTTTAACCCGGCCTTGTTGAAAGCGGCGCCGTTTATCAAAAACCCGCAGTTTTTAACTTTTTCCCGCCTGGGGCCGTACGACTCCCGCATGGCCCATTTAAGCGTGGTGCTGGATAAAATGATTCACGATTTGGATTTACTGCTTACGTTGGTGCAAAGCCCGGTTGCGTCCATAGATGCCACCGGGTTAAGCGTGTTTTCTAACCAGGATGACGTGGCCAACGTGCGCCTGCGCTTTGAAAACGGAGCGGTGGCGGATTTAACGGCCAGCCGCGTCAGTTTTGAGCGCACCCGCCGGATGCAGGTTTTTCAGCACAACGCGTTTATTCAGGTGGATTTTACCAACGCCCGCGTAAAAATTTATAAAAAGGATAAACCCGCCTTTTCCTCCATGCAAGACATTGAGGTTTTGTATCCGGCGGTGGAAAAACAGCCGGCCGTTCAGGCGGAATTAGCCCATTTTATACACTGCATACACACCAGCCGCACCCCGGCCCCCGGCGGGGAAAGAGGCTTCCGGGCGTTGGACTTGGCCTTAAAAATTACCGAGCGTATGCACCGTTTTGATATACCTAAAACCACCCGTTTGCACACGCCCAAACCGTTGCAAATGGTAAGTGATGCCGCCCGCGCCGCGCAAATTGTGTGGGACGAAACTTTGGGACAAATGAAAAGAGAGAAATAATTTATGACCATTACCCCTGTTGAAAAAAATATGCTTATTGTTGCCGGGGATGTATCCGGCGATTTACACGCCGCCGGGCTCATAAAGGCCCTTAAAAAGCAGGACCCGGCCCTCAAAATTACCGCCATCGGCGGGCGGCTGATGAAGCAAGCGGCAGACGTGTTTTTATATGATTTGGCTTCCCAGGGGGCTACCGGGTTTGTGGAACCGCTTAAAAAAATGCCGATGTGGATGAAACTTTTATCCATGATTCGTACTTATATGGAAACCCAATCCCCCACCGCCTTAATTGTGGTTGATTTTTACGGTTTCAACCACCAGGTGTTGGGGCTCGCGGCGCACCGCCATATCCCGGCCTATTATTATGTGACCCCGCAAGTGTGGGCCAGCCGCCAGTACCGCGCCAAACGCTTAGCGGCGCTCACCCGCAAAATGTACGTTATTTATCCGTTTGAACCGGCGTTCCACCAAAAATTCGGTGGCAACGCCGTCTTTTTGGGCAACCCGCTACTAGACATTATGCCGGATGCCCCGGCTAAATCCTATGCGGGCATACAAAATGTAAAAAACCATCCGTGGAAATTGGGCCTACTGCCCGGCAGCCGCATGAACGAAATTACGCGCCTGACCCCGGTGTTTTACCAAGCGTTCAAAAAAACGCTGAAGGAATTTCCTAAAACAGAAGCCTATTTGTTTGCGTTGCCCAACATGAAAGACGAAGTTTTCTTAAATTTACTGGGCGAAAAACCGCACCCGCAATTCCACATTGTGCGGGATGAAAACTACCAACTGCGCGGGCAGATGGATTACCTGTTCTGCTGTTCCGGCACGGCCACGCTGGAGTGCGCTTTACTAGGGATTCCCATGTTGGTAGCGTATAAACTTTCCTGGGCTACCTATAAAATAGCTAAAATGGTAATAAAGGTGCCGTATATTTCTTTAGTCAACATTTTGGCTGACGAAAAGCCGCTGGTCAAAGAGTTCATCCAGCAAGATGCCAATGCGGATGCACTGGCGGCCGAGGCTATGGGGATGTTCCAAAACCCGCAACGCCTGCAACAAATGCACGAAAAACTGCTTAAACTGCGTGCCAGTTTAGGCTCCCGCGGGGTGGCCGAACGCGCGGCACAAAATCTTTTGGAAGACTTAAATAAATAATATGGAACTGCAAGCATTAATTAATAAATTCCGCGAATATAACCCCAACAGCTCTGGCGAGATGATTGCCAAAGCGTACCACTTTGCCCAAAAAGTACACGAACACCAAAAGCGCGAAAGTGGGGAGCCGTACTTCACCCACTGCTACCAAGTGGCGGATATTTTGTTGGATTTCAAAATGGACGAAGATACCATTTGTGCCGGCTTACTGCACGACACGGTGGAAGACACCTCCACCACGCTGGAAGACCTCAAGCGGGAGTTCAACAAAGAAGTAGCCCACATGGTGCAGGGTGTGACGAAAATCAGCGATTTGAAATTTTCCTCCACCGACGAAGAAACCGTGGAGAACTGGCGCAAAATGTTAATAGCCGTGGCCGAAGACGTGCGCGTTATCCTCATCAAACTGGCGGACCGCACCCACAATATGCGCACCATGGATGTTATGCCGCCGGAAAAACAAAAATTTAAGTCTTACGAAACCTTAACTTTATACGCCCCGCTTGCCCAGCGCCTGGGGATGTTTACCATTAAAACAGATTTGGAAGATTTATCTTTTAAGTATCTGCACCCCAAGGAATATACCGAAATCAAACAACAGGTGGAGGCCCGCACGGCGGACCGCCAAGCCGCCCTGGATGCGTTCAAAAAGCAGTTGGAGCCGGCGTTGCAGGAAGAACATTTGGAACACCGCCTGCTTTCCCGCGCCAAAAATTATTATTCCATTTACCGCAAAATGCAAAAGCACCAATGCTCCTTTCAGGAAATCCAGGATTCTTTGGGCGTGCGCATTATTACCAAAACCGTGCAGGATTGTTATAAAGCACTGGGCATTGTCCACTCCCGTTTTAAGCCGATTGCCGGCACGTTTACGGATTATATCGCCACCCCTAAAGCCAATATGTACCAAAGTATCCACACCACGGTACTGGGCCCCACCGGGGATATTGTAGAATTACAAATCCGCACCGAAGATATGCACCGCACTTGCGAATACGGTATTGCCGCCCACTGGAGATACAAAATGGGCAACGTCAAACAAGATAAAAACTTTGACGAAAAAATTAACTGGATTCGCCAATGGGTGGAATGGCAGCGGGATTTAACCGCCCCGCGCGAATTTTTGGAAGGATTCAAAACAGACGTAAACTTACAGCAAATTTTTGTATTTACCCCCCGCGCGGATGTAAAATCCCTGCCGGAAGGGGCCACCCCCTTGGACTTTGCCTACTCCATTCATACGGATATTGGCGACCATTATGTGGGGGCCATGGTCAACAAGCGCATGGTGCGCATGGACTATGTGTTCAAAACCGGGGATGTGTGCGAAATTATCACCCGCAAAAACAGCGAACCGAAACGCGACTGGCTGGAATTTGCCCGCACCGCCGGGGCCCGCAGCCACATTAAACGCTTTTTGCGCGGGAAAGGAGTAGACATCTAATGCCTTATTGCAACCGTTGCCACCAGGAAATTGACGAAACCGACCACTATTGCCGCAAATGCGGCCGCGCCCTTCAACCGGGCACCGGCTTTTGGTATACCCACAGCGGGATTATCCTGCTCATGCTTGTATTGGGGCCGTTTGCGCTGATTACGGTTTATTTATCCAAAGTTATTTCCCGCACGGCCAAAGCCGTTTACAGCGTGCTGATTTTGCTGATGAGCGTTTACTTTGGCTACTGCTGTTGGAAAATATTTACACTTATGCAGGAAATGCTCAATTCTTCTTTAGCACTGCCTTATTAAAAACCCGCGTCACTTCCGCAGATATTTTGTAGAATATAGAGTACCCTTTTAATTAAACAAGGAGAAATGAATGACAGACAATGAAGTAAAGCATAACGTGACCAAACATGGCCAACCGAAAGCGTTATATATGCTTTTTATGGTGGAAATGTGGGAACGTTTCAACTACTACGGCATGAGGGCTCTTCTGTCGCTCTTCATGATTAGCACCGTAATTGGTTTTACTAAAGCCACCTCTAGTAAAATCTATGGTATGTTTACGGCCCTGGTGTACTTGACACCTGTTTTGGGCGGCTATCTGGCGGACCGCTACATCGGCAAACGCCATTCCATTACCATTGGTGCTATTTTGATGGCTATGGGGCAGTTTACGCTGGCCTCTTACGAGCTGATTAACCCGATTCTTGCTTTAGGAACCGGCTTAACGCTAATTATTATCGGAAACGGTTTCTTCAAACCGAACATCTCCACTATCGTCGGGGAATTATACGAGCCCAACGACCCCAGAAGAGACGGCGGTTTTACCATTTTCTATATGGGTATTAACGTAGGTGCGTTTTTTGCCCCGTTTGTGTGCGGTTTCTTGGGCGAACCGACGGACCCCATGAACGTATTGGAAGCCTATAAATGGAAATACGGTTTTATGGCGGCCGGTACGGGTATGATTATCGGTTTAATTTGGTATTTGGTTTCCCAAAACAAATACTTGGGCCACATTGGTTTGCGCCCCATCACTAAAAACGATATAGACGAAGACCCCGAAGAAAAAGCCAAAGCCGAAGCCGCCAAAAAGCCGCTTACGGAAGAAGAAAAAGATAAAATCAAAGCGATTTTTACCTTTGTGTTCTTTGCTATTTTCTTCTTTGCGTTCTTTGAACAGGCGGGTACGTCGCTCAACTTCTTTGCTAAAGAAGCAACGAACTTGACCCCGGTTTTACCCTTTATCGGGCAAATTACGCTTAAAGCGTCTTATTTCCAGGCGGTCAACCCGATTTTCGTGGTACTGTTTGCCCCTATTTTTGCCAAAATGTGGCTTAAAATGGGCACCAAAGACCCGTCTATCCCCAGCAAATTTGGGTGGGGCTTGTTCTTGCAAGGTATCGGCTTTGCCGCTATTGCGGTAGGCGCGGCCTTGTACCAGTCCAGCGGCCCCGTCAGCGCCATTTGGTTGATTTTGGTTTATATGTTCTGCACCATGGGTGAACTGTGCTTGTCCCCGGTGGGGCTTTCCATGGTCACCAAATTGGCACCGCTTAAATTTATGTCCCTGTTTATGGGCGTATGGTTGACGGCTAGCTTTTTCGGCAACCTGCTTGCCGGTTGGCTCGCCAGCTACTACGAATCGTGGAGCTTAACCACGCTGTTCTCTGTGCCGGCGGTTATGTCTATATTGTTTGGTATTGTCATGTGGATTATGACCCGCAAAATCAAACAGTGGATGCACGGCGTACACTAATCTGAACCAAGTAGCAGTAAAAACCCCCGCTCTAAAAAGCGGGGGTTTTGTATTTAAGAAATCCTTTACTGTAAAATATAACTATTGGAATTACCAATTTGCACCCCGCCCATAGCCTTGCACAAGCGGTGCGCCCGGGCCGATTCGTCCGCCGCTACACATTCCCTTTGCCCAGCCGGTTTCCC
>UQFW01000059.1 GCA_900540405.1 Candidatus Avelusimicrobium faecicola
ATAAAAAAGCCCCTCTGTAATGAGGGGCTTTGCGGTTTTTGTATTTCTTATAATAATTCTTTGCAGAATGTGCGGCTTTCCGGCGTGACGGGCGTGCAGACCACGCGGTTTTGGTTATCCGCCTTAAAAAGTGTGTAGAGCAAATCCCCGGCCGGGGAGCGCACCGCGGCAGTAATGCCCGTGGGCACTAAATAAACCTCAAAGCCGGAGCATTTCAAAATGCGTGGAGTGAGTTTTTGGCAGTTTTCAAATTCCCCGTTCCAAACGGCGCTGTCCGCCCCGGCTTGCACGCGCTCGGCCTGTACGGCTTGTATTTGGGCCACTTGCGTTGCCACCAGGCCGGCTTGCGCTTTGTTGGCCAAATGTTTATATTGGGGCAGGCTGACCGTCATTAACAGGGCGGAAACAAACACAATCGCCAGTAAAATGGAAACAATCGTCACCATAGTAAGGGAAGTTTCTTCTTCCTCTATAAAATCGTCCGGGTCAAATTCCGCATTTTTGAGTATCACGGCGCTATGGCTGATGCGGTCGTGCAGGGTTTGTTTGCGGCGGTCAAACGCGGCCATAAAAAAGCCGAAGTAAAAAGTTAAATTCGTGACCAGTTTGGATAAAATACGCTCCGTAGCTTGCCAAAATGTCAGGCGGCGGCCGCGGTGGTCCACCACTTTAATACCGGCGATTATTTTGCCCAAACTGGCTTGCATGGGGGAGCTTTCCAACAATGCATAATACAGCCAAATCACCACGACCAAGGTAATAGCCGCCGTGCCGGAGCCGGCGGCGTGCGCCACGGCCCAAAACAATACGGCAAAAATAGCCGCATCAATTAAAAATGCAAAAAAACGCTTCCAAATGCTTGCGTACATAAATAAAAACCCCCTTTTTTGTAAAAAATCCTCTATTTATAGTATAAGAACCTGCGCTTGTTTTTGCAAGTAATTAGTACCCGTCCGCACACAAAGGCGCCGTTTGGGCGGGTACGGCTTTTAACAAATCCTGCGGGTTGATTTTAATTTGTAGGCCGCGCAAACCCGCGCTTACAAAAATGTAATCCCACAAAATGCAATCTTCGTGAATAAAGGTAGGAAACAATTTTTTCATACCTAAGGGGGAACACCCGCCGCGCAGGTAGCCCGTCAGCGGGAAAAGCTCTTTTACATGGAGCATTTGGCAGGATTTATCCCCGGCGGCCTTGGCGGCCAGTTTTAAGTCCAATTCAGCCGCCCCCGGTATCACGCACACAAAGTACCCGGTGCGCTCACCGCGTAAAACGAGCGTTTTATAAATTTGCGCCAGGTTTTGCCCGGTGACGGCGGCTACATGCTGGGCGCCCAGGTCGTCTTCGTCCACCGGGTAGGATATTAATTCGTACGGTATGCCCAACGTATCCAAATGGCGGGCGGCATTAGTTTTGTGGAGTTTTTCTTTCATATTATTTCTTCTTTCCCGGTTTTTTGGCGGCGCTCTTTTGGGGCGTGTGGAGTTGGGCCTGCGGGTGCGTTTTCAAAAATGCGTCCACCGCGTCCAATTCCGGCTTGAGGTATTTGCCGGTGTAGGACCCGGCACAGGCGGCCACTTGGCGCGGCGTGCCCTGGCAGACAATGTTGCCGCCCTTATCGCCGCCCTCCGGCCCTAAATCAATCAGCCAATCCGCCGTTTTGATAACGTCCAAATTGTGTTCAATAATCAGCACGGTGTTGCCTTTATCGGCCAGGCCGTGTAAAACGTGCAGGAGTTTATCAATATCGGCAAAGTGGAGCCCGGTGGTGGGTTCGTCCAAAATATACAGCGTTTTGCCGGTGCCCTTGCGGGAAAGTTCATCCGCCAGTTTTACGCGCTGGGCCTCCCCGCCGGAAAGCGTGGTGGCCGCTTGGCCTAATTTGATGTAGCCCAGGCCCACGTCATTTAAGGTTTTCAAAATGCGTTGGATACGCGGAATGGCGGCAAAAAAATCCAACGCTTGCGAAACGCTCATATCCAGTACCTCGGCAATGTTTTTGCCTTTGAATTTTACTTGCAGGGTGTCTTCGTTAAAGCGTTTGCCGGCACATTCTTCGCACTTTACATAAATATCGGGCAGGAATTGCATTTGTATTTTTAAGATTCCGTCCCCTTGGCATTTTTCGCACCGGCCGCCTTTTACGTTAAATGAAAACCGCCCCGGCTTGTAGCCCCGGCGTTTGGCTTCGGGCATTTCGGCAAATAAATCCCGGATGTGGGAAAACACGCCCGTATAAGTGGCCGGATTACTGCGCGGCGTTTTGCCGATGGGGCTTTGGTCCACAATAATTACTTTATCTATATTTTCCAACCCTTTAATGGCGCGGTGGGCGCCGGGGGCCTCTTTGGCGCCGTAAAACTTTTGGGCCAGTGCGCGGTATAAAATTTGGTGGATTAACGTGCTTTTGCCGGAGCCGGAAACCCCGGTCACGCATACAAATTTGCCCAGCGGAATTTTGACATCTATATTTTTAAGGTTGAACTGTTGTGCCCCTAAAATTTGTAAGTATTTTCCGTTCCCCGGGCGCAGTTCGGCGCGGGGCAAAATCATCTGCCGTCCGTTTAAGTAAGAGGCGGTGAGGGATTTTTCGTTTTTCAAAAATTTGGGGGTTTCCTGCGCGGCTACAATCTGCCCGCCGTATTCGCCCGCCCCGGGGCCGATTTCCACCACATAATCGGAAGCTAAAATGGTGTCTTTATCGTGTTCCACAATAATTAGCGTGTTGTCTAAATCACGCAAGTTTTTGAGCGTTTCAATCAGGCGGTCGTTATCGCGCGAGTGCAGGCCGATAGTCGGCTCGTCCAGTACATATAACACCCCGGTCAGCCCGGAGCCGATTTGCGTTGCTAGGTGGATACGCTGGGCTTCCCCGCCGGAGAGCGTTTGGCTTTTGCGGTCCAAGGTTAAATAAGCCAGCCCCACGCTGTTTAAGAAACCCAGGCGGGCCTTAATTTCTTTTAATACGTCTTTGGCGATGGTTTGCTCTTTGGCGGTTAATTGCAAGTTGTTAAAATAGTTAAGCGCGGCCGATACCTGCATAGACGTAATATCCACAATGCTTTTGCCGTTAATGTAGACGGATAAGGCTTCCGGCTTGAGCCGTTGGCCCTGGCAGGTGGGGCAGGTCACTTCGCGCATAAAGCGGTCGTGGATTTCTTCTTTTACAAAATCGCTTTCGCTTTCCTGGTAGCGGCGCTTGAGGTTGGTAATAACGCCCTCAAACGCTTGTTCCCCGCCCGAAATGACGGATGTATAACTGGCCCCTCCCGCGCCGTAGAGCAGTAAATCGCGCTGGGTCTTGGGGAGTTTTTCCCAAGGGGTGTTCATATTGATATGGCCTTGGCGGCAGACTTGTTGCAAGATGTCAAAATAGTAGCCGCTCCAGGAGCTTTTCCAACGGTGGGTGCGGGTTGTCACGGGGTTGTGCCAGGCGGCAATCGCTCCCCCATTAATGGAGAGCGTTTTGTCCGGCACGACTAAATCTTCGTCAATTTCAATTTTCAGCCCCAGGCCGTTGCAGTCCGGGCAGGCCCCATAGGGGGAGTTGAACGAAAAAAGGCGCGGCTCCAAATCACTAAACCCAATGCCACAATGGGCGCAGGCGTTGTTTTCGCTATAAGTAAATTCGCGCGGGTTTTCGCCTTCTTCCAAAATATGCACGAGTCCTTTGGAATATTTGAGGGCGTTTTCCAAACTTTCGCTTAAACGCTCTTTTTCAAATTCTTCCACAAAAATTTCGTCCGCCACCAGCTCAATGGTATGCTTTTTATAGCGTTCCAACACAGGCGGTTGGGCCACTTCTATCACGGTGCCGTCCACACGCGCTTTTACATAACCCTCTTTTTTCAGCTTGGCGAAAAGTTCCTCGTAAGTGCCGGCCCGCCCTTGAATGAGGGGGGATAAGACATAAACGGTTTTTTCGTTAAATTTTTTAAGAATATCCTGCGTAATGCCCTGCACGCTCCAGGCTTCCACTTCCCGCCCGCAACGGGGACAATGGCGGTGGCCGATACGCGCAAACAACAGGCGCAGATAGTCGTAAATCTCCGTGACGGTGGCCACCGTGGAGCGCGGGTTTTTGGACGGATTGCGCTGTTCTATGGAAATAGCGGGGGAGAGCCCCTCAATATGTTCCACGTCCGGCTTTTCCATCAGTTCCAAAAACTGCCGCGCATAGGCGGACATACTTTCCACATACCGCCGCTGGCCCTCTGCGTAAATGGTGTCAAATGCCAGCGAGCTTTTGCCGGAGCCGGAAAGGCCCGTCACTACCGTCATTTTGTCTTTGGGTATTTCTACCGTAATGTTGCGTAAATTGTGTCCCTTCGCGCCGATTACTTTAATGCTTTTCATAAAAATCCTGTAATAAATAGTCAAATAGGCCCAAAAAGCCTTTAATAAATTGTACAATTTATTTAATTTATACTTTAAGGTTCCGTTATGAAAAAACCGGTTAAATATTTATTATATGCGCTGGGGGGCTTGCTTTCCCTGGGGATTATTGGGCTGTTGGTCTATCAGGCCAAAGACAGTTTTGTAAAAATTTGGAGCGAAGTAAGCACCCTGTATTTGGGGTTGTCGCTTTTATCTTCCGCTTTGATTTATGTGGCTATGGGGCTTAGCTTGTACGAAGTCCTGCGTATTATGGGCCACAAAATCGGCAAAGGGGCCGCTATTGGGATTGCGCTGGTGTCCACTACGGTCAATTATGTGGTGTCTTCGCTGGGGGTGTCCGGCTTTGCGTTGCGGGCCCACCTGCTCAACCGCCGCCGCGTGCCGTTTGGTATGTGCGTGACGGCCAGTATTGTTATTACAGTATTGCTTTATTTTGTGTTGGCGGTAATTATTTTGCAAGGCTCTTTACTGTTGTTTTTGAATAGCTCCGCCACTACACTGCAAATCTTAAAAAATTTCATTTTAATTGTGGTGATGTGTGCGGTGTGTGTAGCCGTCACCGCGTTTTTGTTTAATGACGAATGGCGCTCCAAATGGGTGCGCCGTATTTTCCGCCTGATGAACAAAATGCTGTTTCACGTTTTCCGCGCGTTAATCCCTAAAGGCAAGTACGATAACTTTGTAGACCAGCTGGACGAAGGCATTGACCTTATCCACAAGAAAAAGAAAAAACTGACCTGGACCATTATTTATGTGTGTGCCGATTGGTTATTTACTATTTTAGTTTTATATTTTGCTTTCCGCGCCGTGGGCGTGCATATTACGGCAGGGGTGTTGGTGGCCGGGTTTGCCGTTGGCATGGTGACCACGCTAATCCCTTTACTGCCGGGCGGTTTGGGCGCCATGGAACTGGCCATGACCGCTGTTTATGCGCAAATGGGTATTAATTGGGATGCCGCCTTAATGGCCACCCTGATTTACCGGGTGGTGTATTATATTTTGCCCGGCATTGTAAGCATTTTTATTTACTGGGGGCTCCAACTTTCCGAAGGGCATATTCCCCATAAAAAGAAATCTGTTCCGGGAGTTTCCAAATGAGAGAACGAATTGACGAATTAGTGCCTAAAAAACATCCCTCTTGCTATGTACATAAAACGGCCTGTTTGTTGGGGGCCGTCACGCTGGAAGAAAACGTGTCCGTTTGGCCGTGCGCCGTGTTGCGCGCGGATATTGCCCCCATTACCGTGGGAAAGGGCAGTAATATCCAAGATAACGCCTGCGTGCATGTAAACTATAACTGCCCGGCGGTAATCGGCGCGGGCGTGACGGTGGGGCATGGGGCCATTGTACACGGCTCCAAAATAGGCGATAACTGCTTAATCGGTATGAACGCGGTAGTGTTGGAAAGTGAAATCGGCCCCAACTGCATTATCGGCGCGGGCAGTGTGGTGACGGCGGGGAAAAATATTCCGGCCGGGTCTTTGGTGTTGGGCGTTCCCGCTAAAGTGGTGCGCCAACTGGACGAAGACGAAATCAACTCCGTTTTGCATAACGCGCACGAATACGAGCGCCTGGCTAAAATTTACAAAGACCGGTGCGAGGAAATGGCATGAAAAAAGTAGTGCTGGTGGAAGACTCCAAGGTACTGGCAACGGCCCTTTGCGGCGCCTTAAAAATAGAGGGCGTGGAAGTCATCTGGGCGCCCGACGGCGTAAAAGGCGTGGCGGCGGCCAAACAGCACAAGCCGGATTTGATTTTATTGGATTTAATGCTCCCCAAATTAAGCGGTTTTGAGGTGTGTAAATTGTTAAAAACGGACAACTCCACTTGGAAAATTCCGGTGGTGATAATGTCCACATTAAGTGACCCCGAATCGCGCGACCGCGCCACCCAAGCCGGGGCGGATTATTTTATTCCCAAACCGTATGATTTGGCCTCCACCATGGCGGAGATAAAAAAATATTTGCATATTTAACCAAGCGGCCCGGTTGCGGGCCGTTTTTCAAGCGAGGTGACGTATGAGTACCCAAAAAAGCACCCGGCCCACGCCGGAATTGTTGGAAGAATTGTTAGATGCCAACCAACCGTCTAAAGTGTTGGAACTGTTAAAACAGGTAAAAACAAAAGATGCCGCCATGCGGTTTTTGGAGGGCGAGGCGCACCGCCAGTTAGGCTCTTTTGAAGCGGCTATTGCCAGTTATGCCAAGGCGTTGGCTATTTGCGAAGATGCCGAAGGCCGCATGGATGCGTTGCTCGCCTTGGCAGCCTGCTACCGCACGTTGGGGCACTCCGCCGCCGCGTACGAAATGGCCGACGAATCCTTACAAATGGCGAACGAACTGGAAATGGACGATTACGCCGTGCGCTCCATGCAGGAAATGGGCATGGCCTTGCGCGCGTGGGGCCGTTTGGAAGAAGCACTGGATATGCTGGATGTGGTGCTTTCTTATTACGAACAGCAAAAAGATTGGGCCGGTATGAGCTTTATTTGTTGGGCCAAGGGCGGCATTTTCCGCTTACAGGGCCATTTTGAAGACGGCATCCGCCAGTTTAAGGAGTCTATCCGCCTGGCTAAAAAAGCGGGGGACGATATTAATTTGGCTTACGGGTATTGCGGGTTAGCCGGCATTAGCCGCATTTGCGGTAAAATTGACGATTGCGTTAAAAATTACAAATTGGCGGAAAAAATCTTCCGCGCAAGCGAGGACGTTTTCGGCAAAGCCTATACCAACTGCGGCATGGCAAACGGTTTGCGCCAACAAGGCAAGTACGACGAAGCCCTGCGCCATTATAACACCGCCGATAAGCTCTATTCGTCTATTCACGATACGGTGGATTTGGGCTTTGTAAAGTGGGGCCGCGCGGATATTTTGAAACGCAAAAATAAATTGGAACTGGCCTTAAAAGATTTGCAGGAAGCCAAAGTGCTTTTTGATAATTCCGACGAAAAACGCGGCCAGATTTTGACGAAACTGTCTTTGGCGCAAGTGTTGTATGCGCTGGGCAAAACGCCGGAGGCGGAAGAGTTGTATGCGGCGGGAGTGGAGCAGGCGAAAGGAGAGGGGTTGCATACCTACCTGGAAAGCTACACTTGATAACGGCTGTTGATAACGGCTGTTGATAACGGCATTTGGTAAGTGGCGATTTTAACGCACAAGGGGAAAAATAACATTTTTCCCCTTGTTTGCGTTTGATGGGCATACCATTTTCCAAATTTAAGCCCTTTTGCCCCGCCTTTAGGCTTGGAGCCCTTGCAGGCTACCGCGCCTAAACTAGCGGCGCAAAATCTTCTTAAATTTGAAAAATCATGCTACCAACACTTACTCTTGTACTATTCTGCACGGCAACGCCAAGGAAGAACGGCAACGGCGGACGGCATTTGGTAAGTTTAGAGATTAACGCACAAGGGGAAAAATAACATTTTTCC
>UQFW01000060.1 GCA_900540405.1 Candidatus Avelusimicrobium faecicola
GTTGGAACGCTCTTTAACGGCCGTTAAAAATTTAGCGGCTTTCGGCGTGCCTACCGCCTATGACGGGCAAATTGCCTGCGGCGGGGAAATACTGGCGCGCGTGAACGAAAAAGGGTTTTCGCCCTCGGCCTTAATTACGCTGGCCCAATGCCCCATGCGGCACTTTTTGGCCCGCGGGGTGGGGCTTGCCGCGCCGGATGAGGTGCTTTCCCGTCAGGAATGGGCCCCCAACGCCAAAGGCAGTGCTTATCACGCCGTACTGGCCCGCGTGTATGGGGATTTGTACCAAGAGCATATCCGCCCGCAGGATTTGTTCCCTGCCGCGTTGGAAGAGCGGGTCAAGCGCGCGGTGCAAGAGTTAGTACCGGCCAACGCATATAAACAATTTGGTATTTACCCCGTGGTGTGGGAGCTGATTCGGCAGGAGCTTATCCAAAAAATAACGGATTTTGTAGTGGAAGAAGCGCCCAAGTTAGGTTCTTTTGTGCCGGGCGTGTTTGAAACGGAATTTGAGGCCGTTTACACCGCGGCGCAAGATACAAAAATAAAAATTCACGGGATTGTGGACCGGGTGGATTTGGACGAATCTTCCCGCCAATATCAGGTGGCG
The DNA here is from genome assembly GCA_900540405.1 of Candidatus Avelusimicrobium faecicola. Classification (GTDB taxonomy): domain Bacteria; phylum Elusimicrobiota; class Elusimicrobia; order Elusimicrobiales; family Elusimicrobiaceae; genus Avelusimicrobium; species Avelusimicrobium faecicola. The sequence continues at coordinate 611 of UQFW01000060.1, forward strand.
GATTACAAATCCAGTATCCACACCAAAAAAAGTTTGGAGCAAGCCTTACTGGCGGATAATGTGTTCCAACCGTTTTTATACGCCGTTATGTTGGCGCAAAATGCCCGGTTTGCGGGGTGGGAGTATGCCGGTTCGTGCCTACTGGAGTTAAAAAACGGCTACAAACGCAAGGATTTATCCCGTGACGGTTTTGATGAGGTTAAGCCGCAGGCGGACGGCTTTTTTGCCTGCCTGATGCGGCTCATTAAAAAAGGAGATTTTTACTTGGAAGTAAACGAAAATTGCGCCTATTGTCCGTTTAGCGGTATTTGCCGCAAAGATGCGTTCAAAACCCGTTTACGCGCGCGTCACAGCGCCGCCGCGGCAGAAGTGGCCGATTGGAGGAAATTATGAGCCAGAACGAATATCCTACCCTTGCCGATTACCGCCGCATTTGGCCCCTGGTGCAAGCCGGGGATTGGGCGCGCGCGGCCCGGGAGTTAAATATGGACCCGCGGGAAGACCGCCTAAAAGTACAGCTTTTGCTCGGCCAAAATATGGTGGTGGAGGCCGGCGCCGGTACAGGCAAAACCAGGCTTTTAATTGAGCGGTTATGTTTGGCGTTGGTGGCGCAGGGCATGGCGGCCGAAAAGTTGGTCGCGCTGACCTTTACGGAAAAAGCTGCCGCGGAAATAAAAAACCGTTTAATTGACAAATTACAACATTTAATTGCCTGCATTTTGGAACACAAGGCAGACGACTCCGGCACGCTGGCACTGCTTTGGGCCCACCGCCCGGTAGACCCGCAAGACGAAAAAGCCCACCAAAAAGCGGAGGAGGAAATGTTGCGGCGTATGCAAGAAGCCCTGGCCCATTTGGACCGCAGTGCCATCGGCACGATTCATAGTTTTTGCGGGGATATTTTGCGGGCCTATCCTCTGGAGGCGGGGCTATCCCCCAATGCGCAAATAGACCAAGGCGCGCGGGCAAGCCGCTTGTTTGAAGCCAAATGGAATACCTTTTTAGATAAAGAACTGGGCGTGCAGGCCCCGCGTGCGGAGGAGTGGAAAGCGGTATTGCAAAAAATCTCGTTAGACGATATAAAAAGTTTCGCTTCCGAACTATGCAAAGGCAACATAGATGCGTATGATTATTTTTCCCATGCGGATTTACTGGCCAAGTATTGTTTGGAAAGAGCCGCGCGGGCCGAAGCGCTTTCCACCGCATTTATGGAAGGGGTCAAAAAGCCGCGCAAGGTGGAAAATGCGCTAACGTGTGCCGCCGCCCAACTGCGCCGCAGTGCGCTATATTTGCAGGGGAAAAACCCGGGCCCGGCGCCGGAAGAATTGACTGTGTTAAACGGCAATATGCCCAAAGGCTGGGACGAAGATGCGTATGCGGAAGCGGGGGAAATTTGTGCTTTTTCCGCCAAAGCCGCACCGGAAGAACAGGACTTGTTCCGCAAAGTGTTGGAGCTGACGGCAGGTTTAGTGCAAGACGTCCGCTCCGGCGCGCAGGAAGCCGGCATTTTAAGTTTTGATGACCTGATTATCAAAACCCGCAATTTATTGCAAAACAACTTAAAAGTGCGCCGCCAGTTAAAAGAACAGTTTGATGCGTTATTTGTGGACGAGTTCCAAGATACAGACCCCGCCCAAGGGGAAATGTTCCTGTTTTTGGCGGAAGAAAAACAAGGCGCGGCTACCCGGTGGCAGGACGTGCGTTTGGCCCCCGGCAAATTGTTTGTGGTGGGGGACCCGAAACAATCCATTTACCGTTTCCGCGGGGCGGATATTACGGCCTATGAATTATTTACGGACTTGATTTTGCGCCAAGGCGGGCAGAAATGCTTTTTACAGCAGAACTTCCGCAGTGTGGCGGAAATTGTGGATATTTCCAACGCCGTGTGCGGGTGCGTGATGAAAGCGGAGCCCTCTTTCCAGCCGGAATATGTGCCGATTTTTACCAGCAAACCCGGGCGCAATAAAGCGGTGGAAATAGCCGCCGTAATGCCCCCGGAAAAAGTATCCGGCAACCAAAAAGCGTCGGATGTGTTGCGCCAGAACCAAGCCCAATTTGTGGCCGATTGGCTCCGCAGTCAAGTGGGGGTGATGACACTTCCCGGCGGTAAAAAATTAACTTATGGGGATGTGGCGCTTTTGTCCCAAACGTCTACTTCGCAACATTTTTATACCAATGCGTTGCGCCGGGCGGATATTGCGTTTAATGTGGAAGCGGACAAAAATTTCAATACCAACCAGGAAGTCCACGACTTCTTAAACTTCTTGCGCGTGGTGGAGGACCCCTCGGATAAAATTGCTTTAACCGGGGTTTTGCGCGGGCCGTTGGGCGGGTTTACGGACGAAGAAGTTTACACATTCGCCCGCCGAAACGAACTCTCCCCGTTTGCCACGGTGCAGGATGAGCGCCTGAGCGAATTTTATGCAATGCTGCGCAAATTTATCAACCGCGCCGGGCGCACGCCGCTCAAAGAGCTTTTGCGCACCGTGCGGGAAGAAACCTTTTTGCCGGAACTTTGCGCCATGGCGTACGACGGCGAACGGAGCCTTTCCAATTTAGCCAAACTGTGCGCGCTGGCGGAGGGCTACGCCGCCGAGGCGCCTTCCACCTTGGGGCAGTTTTTATCCGTTGCCCAACAATTAATGGAAGACCAGCCCGATTTGTTAAAAGGAACTGTCAGCGAAGAATCCTTAAATGCCGTTTCCGTAATGACGGTGCATAAATCCAAGGGGTTGGAATTCCCTGTCGTAATTTTGACGGATATTTCCCACGAATCTAAGGAAACGGCGGAAAAACGCCCCAAACATATTTATTCCTGGCAGTACAATATGCACGGCTTGCGTGCCGGCAAAGTGTGTGATGTAAAACTGGCCTTTTTGGAAGACGAACAAAAAAAGCACGCCCGGTGCGAAGAACTGCGCATTTTATATGTGGCTTTAACGCGCGCCAAGTTCAAATTGCTGGTAGTGGGAAATGTGGGCAAAAACAAAAAAACATTGGCGGAATCTTTCATGGCGGCGGGGTTTTATCCGTCCATTCCGCAGGGCGAGCCAAACCCGCAAACTTTGCCTAAAGAATTTGTAAAAGGGGATTTGACGGTGCCGGTGCATTATGTGCAGTACCGGGACCCGGCCACTTTTATTTATACCACGCATCAGGCGCCGGAACAAGAGCAAAGCGAAATGGAGCTGACGGATTGGCAACGCCTTTTTGCCGCCCGGCAGGCGCGTTATCAGGCGGCATTGAATACGCCGGTGCTTACGCCCAGCGCTCCGGCCCCGCAGGGTGCAGGCGCGGCCCAAGCGCAAGCGTTGGCCTTGGGCACGTTGGTACACAAGGCATTAGAACTGTATTTGGCGGACGAAGCCCGCAATTTGTCCCGCGCCTTAAACCGCGCTTTTGCGCTAGAGCAGGCGGATGCGTCTTTGCGGCAGGAAGCCGCCCAACTGGCCCAAAGTTTTGTGCAGAGCAAAACCTTTGCGCCGTTTTTGCAGGCTAAATTACTGGCGTGCGAAATGCCGTTTTCGCTAGTGACGCAAAACGGACAGGTGGTATCGGGCGAAATAGATGCCGTGGCCCAAACCCCGCAAGGGCTTTGGATTGCCGACTATAAGACCGACCGTTTGGAGGGGGAAACCCCGGCACAGGCGGCGGAAAAATACCGCGCCCAACTGGACGTATACCGTCAGGCCGCCCAAAAGATTTTTGGCGTAAAAAACGTGCGTTGCAGTGTGTTTTTTGTGCGGGAGTTTGCGGCGGTGGATTTATAAAAGCTAAAATATACTTAAATTTTGTGGAGGTTGTACCATGTTTGAAAAATTAGGACAATTAAAAGATTTATGGAAACTCAAAAGCCAAATGGAAGAATTAAAAAAGCGTTTGGACGGTATGGTGGTTAAGGTGGAAGGCCCCAAACATTGGGTGGAAATTACCATTTCCGGCTCGCAGGAAATCAAAGAAGTAAAAATTTTTGATATTGCCAAAGCGGCCACCCCGGCCGAATTGGGCGAAGAAATTAAAGCTGCCGTTAATAAAGCGGTGCGCGATTCCCAGGCTATGGCGGCCCAAGCTATGGGCGGTATGGCCGGCTTGAATATGCCGCAGGCGTAAGCCCATGTTCCCCGTTTTGGGAAAGGAACTTGCCTTGTGACTTTGACCAATACCCCGCTTTGCGCGGGGTTTATGCGTTTGTCCCGCCTGGGGCTGGGCACCTGGGCTTTTGGCGGGGGAACCGATTGGGGGCCCGCACAGGACGGGGACTCTTTGTCCGCCGTGTCCGCCGCATTAGACGGCGGGATAAATTGGTTTGACTCCGCCCCTGTTTATGGGGACGGCCACGCCGAAGAAGTGCTGGGCCGCGCCTTACAAGGCCGGCGGGATAAAGCCTTTATTGCCACCAAATGCGGCTTGGTGCGTTTTGCCAAAGGAATTAACCACTGGCTCAAGCCGGATTCCGTCCGGCAAGAGTTGGAAAACTCCCTGCGCCGTTTGCGTACGGATTATATTGATTTGTACCAAATCCATTGGCCGGACCCGGCTACCCCATTGGCTGAAACCTTGCAGGAGTTGGTGCGTTTGCGGCAGGAGGGAAAAATCCGCTTTATCGGGGTGTGTAATTTCCCTTTGGAACTTTTGCGGGAAGCCTGTTCCCTGGCGCCCATTGCCACTGTGCAAGGGTCGTACAGCCTGTTGGATACGGCCAAAGCCCGGGCCGTGTTGCCGCTCTGCCAAGCTAAAAAGCTGTTTTTTATAGCGTATGGCGCGCTGGCGGGGGGAATTTTAACCGGCAAATACAAAAAAATGCCCAATATCCGCCGGGCCGATGCGCGCAGTTATTTTTACCGTTTTTATAAAGGGGAAACCTTTACCGATTATTCCTGCCCGGTGGTGGAGCGGGTGCGCCAAGTGGCCGCGCAACAGGGGGTTTGTCCGTCTGCGGTGGCGCTGGCGTATGTGCTGGCCCAAGCGGGGGTAAAAAACGTGCTTTGCGGGGCGCGCGGGGCGGCCCAAATGGCGGAAAACCTAACCGCGCTTCAGGTGCGGCTCACCCCGCAGGAAATTGCATATTTGGAGGGCGTATGCCGTTAAACACCATAGAAACTTACTTACAGCAACTTTTGCCCGGGTTGGGCGTAAATAAAATGCGGGAAATCACCCGCCTGGTTTATGAAATTACTAAGCGTGACGGCATAACGCCCGCGCAGTTGTTCCCGGCGGAAAAGAAATGGAATTTTGAAAGCGCCAAAACTTTTTTATTAAAAAAACGCTATCCGGTTAATTTTGCCACCGCCGCGCGCAACCGTTTTTATTTACCTAAACTGGAACTGGACCCCGCCCAGCGGGCCGATTTAACCCCCCGGCCGTTTTATCCCAAAACGGTGTATATAGAAGACAGCGTGCAAGAAAGCGAACTGGCCGCGCGGGTGCGGGCCTTGTTTCCGCAGGCGCAGTTTAAGCTGACCGACGGCAAAACGCACGTTGGAAGCCCGAATTTTTCCAAACGGTTGGAAACCCTGCTTATCCACCGCGAAAAGTATGATTTTCTAAAACCTTGCCCGTGCAGTTGTGCGGCGGCGGGGTGCGGATATAATTTAATCAATTTGGGCTTTGGTTGCCGCTTTGAATGTGAGTATTGTTTTTTACAGCAGTATCAAAATTTGCACGCGGTGCTGCTGCCGGCCAATGTGGACGAGTTTTTGGCTAAAATAGATACGGCGCATTTTAATAAAGGGCCGTTTGACCGCCCGCGTATCGGCAGTGGGGAGTTTACGGATTCTTTGGTGTTTGATTCCATTACCCAATACAGCCAAAAAATTGTGCCGTTCTTCCGCGCGCGGCCGTATTTGCAGTTTGAGTTCAAAACCAAAAGCGTTTGTATAGACGGTTTATTGAACGCGGGCGGGGCGGAAAATGTGGTCGTTTCGTGGTCGGTCAATTCGTCCAAAATTACCGGGGAAGCGGAACATTTTACGCCGGATTTATCCGCGCGTTTGCAAGCCGCCTGCCAAGTGGCGCGGGCCGGGTACCGCCTGGGTTTCCACTTTGACCCGGTGATTATTTACAACGGCTATCAGGCCGATTATGCCCGCACCGTACAGGAAATGGCGGACACGTTGCCGCACGAAAAAATCGCCTGGATTAGCGTGGGGACGTTGCGCTTTAGCCGGGAGCTTAAAAAAATGATAGAAACCCGCTTTGTAAACAACACTATTTTGGACGGGGAGTTTTTGCTGGATTTTGACGGCAAAATGCGCTATGCGGATGCACAGCGGTTGGAGGTGTACCGCTTTTTGGTGCCTTTACTGCGTAAGGCGTTCCCAAAAACAATAGTGTATTTGTGTATGGAGGACCCGCAAATAGTAAAAGCTATTCAATAACGGCATTTGGTAAGCTCGGTTTTTAATGCGCGGGGAACAAAATGTTATTTTGTTCCCCGTTCGCATTTCATGGGCATACCATTTTCCAAATTTAAGCCCTTTTGCACCGCCTTTAGGCTTATGTAGCT
>UQFW01000061.1 GCA_900540405.1 Candidatus Avelusimicrobium faecicola
GGCGGTTTGGGTTTGCGGCATTTCTAATCCCGGCAGGGCTTCTTGCCCGAGCGCGGTTTTGTTATAGGACGTCCGCGTGAAAAACGGGTCCACGGTGGTATCCAACGCTTCCAGTTTTTCGGCGCCTTCCAATTCATCTAACGGAATGATAGCCGGTTCGCCCACCGGCGGCAAGGCTTCATCAAACGGCAAATCGGCCTGTTTTTCGTGCAATGTTTTTTCCGCAAACACTTGTAAATCGGGCAGTTCGGATACTTTATTGAGCCCGAACATCCGCAAAAATTCGTCTGTGGTGCCGTACACCATGGGGCGGCCGATGGTGTCTTTCTTGCCCACCACACGCACCAGGCCGCGTTCCAATAACCGCTCCAACGGCCCCGCCACGTCCACCCCGCGGATGGATTCCATTTCCGCCCGCGTAATGGGTTGCTTGTAGGCAATAATGGCCAAAGTTTCCAACGCGGCGTTGGAAAGTTTGGTGGTCATTTTTTCGTTATACAGTTTGCGCACCCAGCGGCCGTATTCCGGCTTGGTGGCCATTTGGAAACCGCCCCCCACTTCCACAATCTGCACGGCGCGGCCCGTTTGGGCATATTCGCGGGTGAGTTCTTCTATAATAGCCAATACCTGTTTGGCGCTGACGGTTTCCACCACCTCGGCCAAACGGCCCGGCTTAACGGGGCGGTCCGTTATAAACAAAAGGGTTTCTATAATTTTTTTAGCATCCGCGGTGGTATCCACCAGTTCCGGCTGCGGTTTTACTTCGGGCGTATCCATTATGCGGCCTCCCCGTGCATGAGGGTTTTGAAATCTTTATCTTTATTTTCCGGGTTCAAATAAATGCGTATATCCCCGGCGCGGGAGTCTTGCCGGGCCAATAATTTTTTTATTTTTATCAGCTCCAACACGGCCATAAAACAAGTGATAATACCGCGTTTTTTGGTTTCTCCCACAAAAATATCCTCTAGCAAAATCCATTCGTGCGTTTTAAGTAATTCCACCACTTTTTCCATTTTAGTTTCAATGGGGAATTCCTCTATTTTAAGCATTTCCACCCGTTTGCGCTCGTCCAGCCGCTCAAACGCACGCTTTACGGCGGCCAACAGGTCAAACATTTGGATATTAATTACCTTTTCCCCCGCATCAAAAATAGGGGCGGAGCGGTAAAATTGGTCTTTCAGGCTTTCTTGCTTTTGCTCCAAAAAGCGGCTGGCCTCTTTGTATTTTTGGTATTCCACCAGTTTGGCAATTAATTCTTTAGCCGGGTTGGGGCCTTCGTCCTCGCTGGTGGGCGCCTGGCTGGGCAAAAGGGTTTTGGCCTTAATTTGCATTAACGTACTGGCCATTACCAAAAATTCGCCCGCTACCTCCAAATTCAGCTCCTTCATTACGTTCAAATAATCCAGGTATTGCTTGGTAATTTCGGCAATGTTAATATCACATACGTCCAAATTATCTTTTCTAATCAAGTGCAACAGCAGGTCCATCGGGCCTTCAAACACGTTAATATGCACATTGATAGGAGCCGGATTTATCATATTACAACCCCAACGCTAAAAACTTGTTAATGAGCCCCAACGCCAAGCTGACCGGGGGAATTAAAATATATTTTAATAATCCCGTCACAATCAAAATCACCACAATATACATGCCGTAGCGCCCGAAAAACATTTGGTAGCGCATGGCACTGCGCACAGGCAGGAACGCGGCCACAATGTTGCCGCCGTCCAGCGGCGGAATAGGCATTAAGTTAAACACCGCTAGTAGGATATTAATAAAAATACCGTATTGGAAAGCCACCATAACCGCTTGCAGTTTAGCCGCCGGAGCCTGCGCAAACGCGGGGATTAACAACAAAATTTTAAGCACCAGCACCAACACCGCCGCCAACAACAAATTAGCGCACGGCCCCGCCGCCGCCACTTTGCCCATATCGGCCCGGGGCGAAGGCAGCCGCAAGGGGTTTACCGGCACGGGTTTAGCCCAACCGAAAAGCGGCAAATGAAAAATATAACAAAATGCGGGAACGGCCAGCGTGCCTATCCAATCAATATGCGCCATAGGGTTTAACGTCAGCCGTCCGCTCAAATAGGCGGTATCGTCCCCCAGTTTATAAGCCACCAAACCGTGGGCGAACTCGTGCCAGACGATAGAAAAAAACAAAATGGGTATGTATAGTATAATTTCCATATATGCTATTCTACTAATTTATACCCGCTTATGCACGGGGGTTTTACCCCTTATCCCAAAAAACGCTTGACTTTTACCGCCAACTAACTTATAGTAATTATTACCTGAAAATAACAGGGGGTAAAAATGACACAACCGGCCTTACAAACCGTGGAGCATTACAACCAGGCACTCCGCCAACCCGGCATTTGTGCGTTGTGGTGCCAAGAGGGCGACAGCAAACGGCTGTTATCCGTCCACCCGAGCGAAGATGTCCATTCTTCCGTGCGGGCGTTTCAAGAACTCCAACAACTGCGCGTATACAGCGGCAACAAAATTACGTTTTCCGTGGGGTATATGCCCGGCTCGTCGCACGAAGACCGTGCCACCGCCGCCCGGCAACTCATCCGCCGGCACGCTTAACGCGCTAGTTCTTTTACTACAAACCCGCAAAAAAACCGGCCCTAAAAGCCGGTTTTTAATGGGAAAATTTACGCTGAGGGCACATCCCCCATACAATTAGACGAACCGAAACAGACTTGCACTATTTTTAGGGCATCTTCCCGGCTGGACACTTTGCCGTCCCACTGCATCCGGCGGCACCGCTCCAACGCGCAGGAAATACGCCGCCCCGCCAGGCCCTGTTCTTTCAAATCCCGCCCGCGCAAAAAGCACGGCTCCAGCGCATACTTTTTGAGCCCCGGGTGTACGGCCCGGATAACGGCCTGCTGCATAGGGGTCAGCGCACGCAAAGGGGCATGGCACGATTCGGACACTTTCCACGCTTCCAAAATTTCTTGGGCAAGCTCTTTTTTTACGCGCATGGATTTCAAAAATTCTTCCCCGCTTTTGCCCAAACTGCATACCATCACTCCCAACCGTTCGTCCACGGTTTTTACGCGGTTCAGGCCGTCGTGCCATTCTAGCCCCGGGTACACAAATTGCAACATTCCGTACGCGCGCATCATTTCCAAAATGCGTTTGATTTCTTTTTCTTTATTGATTTTCAAAAATTCCCGCGTCAGCCGTTCGCGCGAAAGGAGCAACGGATACTGCTGTTTGACCGCCTCTTTTAATAATTCTTCCGTTTTGGGGGCCAATTTCCAGCCGAACCGCCCGGCAAAACGCACCGCCCGGCACATCCGGGTCGGGTCGTCCAAAAAACTTTTGGGGTGCAGGATGCGGATAATCCCCGCATCAATATCCTTTTGCGCGCCGAACGGGTCAAACGAAACGCCGAAAGAACCCGGCATAATGCTTAACGCCCAGGAATTAGCGGTAAAATCGCGCCGGAACATATCGTCCTTAATGCACGAGGGGGTCACTTCCGGCAATACCCCAGCGCGGGGGTAGCTTTCGCGCCGCGCGCGCACCATATCTAATTTCAACCCGGTAATTAAATTTACGCGAAACGTACTGAATTGGGAAAATTTATGCTTGCTTCCCCCCCAACGCTTGACCGCAAACCCGGCCAAAGGGTCTACATTTCCCTCAAAGGACAAATCAATATCCAATGTATCGCGCCCCAAATAAAAATCACGCACGGCACCGCCCACAATCCAGGCTTTGGTGCCCAGCTTTTCGGCATAAGTGCCGATAGAAAACAAAATTTCTTGATATTTTTTAGGAATACTTACCGGATTTTTACCTTTCATAACAGTAAAGGCGCGCTTGCCCCCTCCTCACTCATACGGTCCATAAAGTTTTGCAACAGTTTGCTGTTTAACCCCGTTTTAAGCACTTTATGGGCGGCCAGCGCATACGCGTTGGCGCCGGGTTTATCCGCGGCGGGCACATAAAGCGGAAAGTGATTTTTCCGCGCATAAGCAGGTTTTAAGCGGGCCACTTGCAGGCCGGCCGCCGCACACGCCGCCGCTACCACTTCGGATTCAAACGTCAGTTCTTCTTCGTGTTCCAACACACTTTTTAAGGCTTCCAACCCAAACACATACGCGGGTTCGTAGTCTAACTGTAAGGTTTTGGAAAGCGTTTTTTTAATGAGGGCGTAATCTTCCTTCATTTTAGCAACCAGGGCATCTTCTTTGGCTTTGTCCGCATGGGCGAACACAAACACCATCAGTTCCGCGGGGGCATCCAAATAAATCAGGTTGGAATCGTGGTGAAAGAATGTTTTACATTCCGGGCAGCAAAATAAATTCAACTCTCCGCCCAACGCGGCGGTTTTCAAATCGGGGTCTTGGTCTGCGCGCACAAAAGACCAATATTCTACATCAAACTGTTCACAATGGTTGGGGCAACGTGCCTGCCCTTCGGCTTTAATAGATTTCATAACACTTTTATACCAAAAATGGACTCCTTCTGTAATATAAAAACGGCTTCTAACCCAAAAAAGGCACCCGCAAGTGCCGGGGCTCCGTCGTAAGAATACAGGCCGGGCAAATACGCCGCCCGGCCCGCAAAAACTCTGCCCCGCATGGGATTTGAACCCATACCACCGGTTCCGAAGACCGGTACTCTATCCAGTTGAGCTAACGGGGCGTGTTTTTTATTGTACCAATTTTTAAGCGCGCCCACAGGCTTAACAAGGCCCCCTACTCCGGCGCTCCTAAAATTTGCTAGAATAAAGGTATCTTAATTTGCAGTAAGGAGTATACCTATGGGTGGACATTCACACTGGGCTGGTATTAAACACAAAAAAGCCCTCGTAGACGCCAAAAAAGGCAAAGTATTCACTAAAATTTTAAGAGAAATCACCATCGCCGCCAAAATGAGCGGCGGCAACCCGGACCAAAACCCCCGCTTGCGCAAAGCGGTGGATGATGCCCGTGCCGCTAACATGCCGTTTGATAACGTCAAACGCGCCATTATGAAAGGTACCGGCCAACTGCCCGGTGTTTCTTACGAAGAAATCACTTACGAAGGCTACGGCCCCGGTTCCGTGGCGGTTATTGTGGAATGCACCACGGACAATAAAAACCGCACGTTTTCCGAAATCCGCAAAATTTTCACCAGCCACGGCGGCAACACGGGTACGGCCGGTTGCGTATCCTATATGTTTAAGAGCAAAGGCTTAATTGTGGTTAAAAAAGAAGACATCGGCGAAGACGACCTGATGAATTTAGCCTTGGAAGCCGGTGCCGAAGATGTGCGCACCGTGGGTGACGTGTACGAAGTGCTTACCGCGCCCGATATGGCCGCCATTGATGCCGTTAAAAAAGCCATTGAAGCCAAAGGCATTACGCCCGAATCGGCCGATTTATCCATGATTCCGGACACCGAGGTCAGCATTACCGACGAACACACCGCCGAAACCTTGATGAAAATGCTGGAAGCCTTGGACGACCACGACGACACCAAAAACGTATACGATAACTCCAGCATTGACGAAGCTATTTTAGCCAAACTGGAAGACAAATAGAGGCCGCTTGACTCCTCTAACGACCACCGTTTTAGGTATAGACCCTGGTTTAGACAGAACGGGCTGGGCGATTCTGACAAGAAACGCCCGGTCCGCGTTGTCTTTACAGGCGTGCGGGTTGATACATACGGGGGCGGGGCAGGAGTTGCCCCAGCGGCTGGAATATATTTTCCGGGAATTACAAAAAATTCTGCAAACCTATCAGCCGGACCAAGTGGCTATGGAGCAGAATTTTTTTCTTAAACGCGCCACCACCATGGCCCATACGGTTATGACGCGCGGCGTTATTATCCTGGCCTGCCAACTGGCCGGGAAAAACATTACGTTTTATCCCCCCAAGCGGGTAAAAATGCTCATTTGCGGCACCGGCACCGCGGACAAAAAACAAGTACAGCGTATGGTACAACTGACGCTGAATTTGGATAAAGCGCCGTCGCCCGACGACACCGCCGACGCCGTGGCGATTGCTATTTGCCACTTAAAAACCGCCCCCTTAAACAATATGCTCAATGTAAAGGCGGCCTTCCTTGCCAAACTGAAAGCCGCCCGCGAAGCACAAATCAAAAAGAAATAATTTT
>UQFW01000062.1 GCA_900540405.1 Candidatus Avelusimicrobium faecicola
GGTGCGGCCCGCTGGGGCAAAAAACGGCATAGCCGGGGGTTTCAAAAACACAAAAAAATACCGCGCCGGAAAAGCGCGGTATTTACATTTAGGCAAAGCGGGTAAAACTAAAAGCCGCCATCTGCATCCTTTTTGCTACCGGCAATAGCATAGCAAAATTTGGCACTTTCATTATTTGCATTATAAGTGCAGGTGCGTTTCCACGATTTGCCGCCATCGTCCGTGGCAGTGACAATGCTGTATGTGGGGCCCGAGGAGCGTGTGGCCGTGATAGTATACAAATTGGTATTCCCCTCGGTTGTAGTGACAGACAGGCAGAAATTTTTTCCGCCAAACTTTTCAGTGGTGGTGGTGCAGCTGTCGTTTGTGGGCAGTTCAATATCCAATTTTTTCAACTCGCCGTTGCCGGGCCATTTTTCTTTCTGCAACAGGTACCGTTCAGCCGCATAGCGCAAAGAGCCGGAAAGCGTAAGCGCTTCCGTCGCGCGGGATTTTTCAATAGCGGTAGTGTATTGCGGCAAAGCCACCGCGGCCAATACGCCGATAATCAACACAACTACCAGCAGTTCAATAAGGGTGAAGCCTTTTGTGTTCATAAAATCTCCTGTACGTTAAAAATAAATCGTTCAATACATAGTATAGCAAAAAAGATTTATTTTGCAATACTTTATCCGTTGGCTACCATTGGGCAAAATTGTTAATATATCTGTATGGCTAAAAAACATCTCGCGCCCGTTGGGGCCGCCTTACCTGCTACTACCTGTTTTTTGCCCCGCCTGTTAGCGTGGGGTACCGGGCTTTTGGGCCTTTTAATGGTACTTGCTTTTTTTACCGGAACGTACGATAAAGCCCAAATAAAAGATACGTTGCTTTTTGCGGGCGGCGGTACTTTACTGCTTACTTGGCTGGCGTATAAAATACAGCAGGGGCGCGCGCGGTTCAGCCGGGCAAGCGGGGTGTGGGTCTTGCCGTTTGCGGCCTATTACGGGTGGGTGCTAGCTTCTGTTTTGTGGGCGCCGTACCGGGTGGAAGCCTTGGCGGAGTGGGCCCGCTACGCCGTGTATTTCGGCCTGAGCCTGATGGCCCTGGAGCAATTCGGCACCCGGGCCGCGCGGATAATTGCGCGTTGCGTGGGGTGGAGCGCGTGGGCGGCGTACGGCTATGGCCTGTTGCAGGTGGTAAACCGCTTTGTGCCGGGGGCGGATTTTATGCCCTGGCAGGGGTTTTTCGGGCCGAGGGTGTTTTCCACCTTGGCAAACCCCAACTTTTTTGGGGATTTTATCGTTTTTTCGTCCTTTTTAATTGCCGCGCAATATTTGGTTTCCCGCCAAAAAAAATGGCTCGTGCTGTGGAGTATGGGCCTTATCAACCTGTTTTTTACGCAAAGTAAAGGCGCGTGGGTGGCGTTTGGCGCGGTGTACGGCCTGTGGGGCGCGGTATATGTAAATGTGTTTTCTGCCTGGAAAAAACCGTATAAGCGTTGGCTGAACGCGGCCGCCGCGTGTGTGGCGCTGGGGGCGGTTTTGTTGGCGGGCGTGTATGCGTTTAAGCGGCCGGATTCCGCCTCGTTCCGGGTGCATACTTGGGTGGCCTCGTGGGCCATGGTGCAGGATAGCCCGGTACTGGGCACCGGCATTGGCAGTTTTAAGACCATTTATCCCGCGTACCGCAAGCCGCAAATCTTTTTTATAGAAAACGCCCACAATACCGAAACCCAACACGCCGAAAACGAATTTTTGGAACAATGGGCCACGCTGGGCGCTATCGGGCTGATTTTATTTTTGTGGTTGCTGACCTTTGTGTTTACTGCCGCTTGGAAACGCCTTAAAAACCCCGCCGTGCCCGCGCAGGAGCGTTGGCTGTTGTGGGGGTATAGCGGCGCGCTCTTGGCTATGGCAGTGCATAGCACGGTAGACGTGAGTTTGCGCTTTGCCTCCGGCGGATTATTTTTTGCGCTCTTTTTGGGGTTGGTGGCGGCTTTGGCGCGGGGGAAGGAAGACGACTCCGCCGAGCTGGCCCCCGCGCGCGGGTGGGCGCAGTGGGCCGTTTACGCGCTTACCGCCGGCGGCGCGCTGTATGCGTGTTATGCGTTTTACAAAGTAATGCAACTGATGAGCGCCCCGCGCTTGGGAGATGTGATTTTTACCGGGGTTGCGTGGGCGTTTTTTGCGGCTACGGTGGGGCTAGGCGTATTTTTGGTATGCGCGGCGGCGCGGCGCTTTACACGCGCGGCGGCGTTGGCGGTATTGGCCTTGGTTCCGGCGGTGGTGTGGGGGGCGTTTCAGCCGTTCTTGGCCGACCATTATTACGGCGTGGGCGCGTTGTTTGCCACGCAGGCGCAAACAAATCCCGCATATTTTACCCCGGCGCTAGATTATTTCAACCGCGCCATTACGCATAATCCGTTTAATATGGCGTACCGCCAGTACCGCGCCACGCTGCTGGCAAGTAAACTGGATTTAAGCGAAACCTTTAACCGCCTAAAGGGGGATAAAACGGCTCCGGCTACCGATTATGAGCGCGTGTTGCGGGATTTGCAAACGGTGGAAAAACATTCGCCCAACCATGCGCTTTTACAGCAGGCGTATGGGGAGTTTTATTTTGCGGCGGCGTTGAAATTTTCCGACAGGGCGCGGCTGGCGGCCAATGCGGCGGAGTATGAACATTACAAGGCGCAGGCATTGGCCGATATGGATAAGGCCCAGCAGTATTTTGAAAAATCCTTATTATTGGACCCGGTCAATTACGCCACCTATGCTTTTTTGAGCGAAATTGCCATTTTACAGCGCCGCCCGGACGAGGCCCGCGCCCGCGTGGCGGCGTACCGCCGCGGCCCGGAAAATATGACGGAAAAAAATTGGCTAATCAAAATGGCCGAGGACCCGCGCGCGGAGCAGTTGGAGCGGCGTATTCAAGCGGCGTTCGGCCCGCAAACACCGGGGAAAACGAAAAAATAAGGGTTTTTCTTTGCCCTAAAACGCCGGGGAAAGTGAAAAAATAAGGGTTTTGTCCGCCCCCACACGCGCCGTAAAAAAATAGACGTGCAAAAGTTCTTTGTTTTTTGTAAAATATCTGTATCTGATTAATTTGCCGTTATTTATGCCGAGATAGCTCAGCTGGTAGAGCAACCGCTTCGTAAGCGGTAGGTCCGGGGTTCGATTCCCCGTCTCGGCTTTTTTTGCGTCGTCTTTTGCCCGCCGGCGTTGTCCTCGCAACCTCGGATACCTCGGGCTGCCGCCCTTTCCCAGTATACGCTCGGTTGCTTGCGTCCTAGCCGGACCGCCAAAATACTTGCAAAAAATACGCCGGGTGTTGGGCGGGGGGTATTTTTTGTACGCCTGTTATTACGCGCGGCAGTTTAGGTTTATTTCTTCTTCTCGGCTTTTTTATGGCCCCCGTCCGAGGTTTTATGAAGAAAACTCCGCTATTTTGCCGTCGTAAAATTGAGTATGAATTAAAGTGCAATAACGGGGCAAAAAAGTAATAGCGGAGTTAGCATAGAGTTAGCACGCAAGAGAAACTATTCTAATTATATTAAATCTCCATATGGTAAATTTTTAATGTAATTTTCCATATATTGCCAATCGGGCTCATATTTGCCATTAATTTTTTTAGAAGGTAATTTTAAGAAATGATTATTGAAATCTTTTTGTCTATATTGTCGCCCATAGGCATATTTATTTTTTTCTTGATTTACAACTGTTGCTATAAATAGGGCATTAAATTTATTTTGCTTAAACTTCGGGGAAAGCACCAAAATATTATCATCACACGAAAAAGAATATTCATGATAAAAACAATTACAAAACATATCTATCGTTAACACGTCTTTATAAAGAGGGCGCTTGTTTGCTTGAATAAAGTCCGATACTCCTTCGTTTTGGGCACCTGCTGTTACAAGCGGGGTATGCCCAGCAACACGATTTTCTTTTGTAAGTCTGGTACCCCTGGCTATAGTAAACAAATCTTTTATTGGGTAATATTGCCAGTTTGCTGTATTTGAGAGTTGATGCTTGAGAGAATCTTTTTGCATTTTACCTACTTTTATTAAAAATGCTAGGTAATCATTAAATATTTGTTCAAAATTTTCTGGTTTAAGTGTAGAATAATCAGTTTCCATATATGCTTCGCAGAGCCATTCATCCTGCCACGAAACCGGGTGTTTGGCACTCATTCCCTTTTTTACGTCGTTTTCACGGTACAAAGAAATCCACTCTTCTTTAATAGATTGCCATTTATTAAATTTATCAATACGACCCAATTTTTTGGATTTTACGAAACCGTCATCTTTGTAAAATCCAAAGAACGTATTACGCTGACTATCGTGTGGTTTATGGGCTTCCCATACCATTACACACACATTCGTACTAGCATTATTGGAATAAAAAATATCATCCGGCATGGAGAAAACGGCTTTAAGTGTATGTTTTTTGAATAACCGTTCGCGCACTTCTTTAAATTTAGTTCCAATGGCACAACTCATAGGAACCACGACAACCCCTCTTCCTCCTGTGGTTAGGATATCCAATAAGTTTTCTACAAATTCTAATTCCACATGGTCTTTTTGTGAATAAGGCGGATTGATAAGCCCCACATCGATATGTTTTTCTTTTAATTTTTCAATAATCTGCTTATCAAAACAATCCCCATAAATAATATTGGATTTACCATCTCCACGCACTATCATATTAGCAATGGCGAGTGTGTAAATATCGTCATCACTTTCTACTCCAAATAAAGAATTTGTTTTAATATGTGCAATTTCTTTTTCTGTTGCACTTTGGAACATTTTACTCATAGCAGTTACTAAAAATGCTCCAGATCCGCAACAAATATCTACTACTTTGCTAGATTTATTAACTTCAGCTAAATCTACCATAAATTCCGTTAAGTGTTGTGGAGTTAATACAATTCCTAAACCACTACCGTCTCCGCCGCTGTATTTCACAAATTCGTGATAAAAAATACCCAAGGCATCTACGGTATTAGACGAATAGTCCATCATGGGTTTAATCTTATTTTCTAACTGTTCAATATACCATAATAGAGAGTTATAATGCCCCAACGGAATATCTTTGAGTTTCAGATTTTTACCTACTGCCTTAAAATGAGCTTTTATATCATTAATCTTTTCGCGCCGAATATCACTATTACTTAATTCTTCGTCAATAGCTTTCTGTAAAAGGGTCAGCAATGTGGTAAATGAATTAATATGTTGATACTCTTCAGCAAATTCTTGATTTTTTAATGCAATTAGAATCCCTGCAATAAATACAGGTTTCATACGTTCGGTCATTTTTAAAGCCCGCAAATTATCATGCATTACCAAAGCGAGTTTACGGATTTCTTCTATAGATATGGCTTTTTCAACGGTTTTACCTTGTACTAAATTTAAATAATTAACTGGAGTATAAAGGGTGTCTCTTCCTTTAGAAAGTTCTTGATAAGTATCAAAATTTTTTTTCCAAAAAAATGTAGATACTTTCAGCGTATCTTTTTTCGTGCCACTTACAGCTAAAACTATTACGTTATAATATTGTTTTAAAAATTTTGCATAATATAGGGCCCCGTCTACTGCATAATCCTTAGGATTATCCAAATGCTCAGATTGATGACGTTTTATAGAATTTTTGCATTCTACCACCATAATTGTATCATGCGGTTTATTAAAGGTAATAATGTATTCGGGTTGAGCTTTACCACAACCACCTTGAGAATAATCATTTAATTGACAATATTTGGGCTTACCACCAGCTTGTTTAAGGGCCTTATTTACTTTATCCAAATCAGGCGTTTGGCCTTGCGGAAAGACGAACCCGAAATCATTTTCACCCAAAACAGCTTGCATTTCACTCAATACAATATCTTCTGTAACTCTTTCCGACATGCTTTTCTCCCTTAAAACAAATATAGCCCTCTTTTGTTATTGTACTAAATCTACCTTCTTGCGTAAAAATTTTGAATCAGCATCCTGTATGAGATTATGCGCTCTATCTCGGCTTTTTTTGCGTCGTCTTTTGCCCGCCGGCGTTGTCCTCGCACTTCTTAAAAATTCAACTCAAAATAAAAAAGCCCCTCTGTAATGAGGGGCTTTGCGGTTTTTGTATTTCTTATAATA
>UQFW01000063.1 GCA_900540405.1 Candidatus Avelusimicrobium faecicola
TTATTGCGCCTCCCCTTGCGGTACAGATACCTGGATTTGCTGTAAACGCTGTTGGGCGCGCTCCTGGATTTGCTTGGCTTCTTCCTCGTAAGATTTTTGGTCTTTGGCATTTACCGAGGCTTGCGCCAATTCTTTAGCCATGCCGTCCAAAATAGCGCGGGCCTGTTTTTCATAGGATTTTTTGGCTTGCGCGGGCCATTGGCGCATTTCGTCGCTGGTCATAATTTGGTTGATAACCGTTTCGTTCTGTTTTTTGACGGCCTGTTCCATTTGCTTGGCCTGTTTCTTTTTGGTTTCCGGGTTGTTTTTGGCTTTTTCCAGCAGTTGCTGGACGGCCTTGTTGCGCTTTTCCACGGCGGCCTGGTTTTTTTCGTTCACCGTCAGGCGGCCTTCGTCGCTGGAGAGGTTTTCCAGCACTTCGCGTTCGTATTCTTCGTCAATAGCGGCGAACTGTTGGGCCACGTCCGCGCCGTAGGCATCCGCCACGGATTTTTGGTCTTTTTTACGTTGGGCGGCAAACTGGTCTTTGTATTTTTGTTTTACTTCTTCCGAAACCACCACCCGTTCGTCGCGCACTTTTCCGGCTTCCACGTCCTCTTTTTGCTTGGCTAATTGTTCGTGCGCGGTTTGGTTGTTAATTTCGTTCAGCGTGCGCCCGGCGTTGGGGTCGGACGGGTTATTCTGAAAAACGGCTTCTTTTACTTTGTCGTCGCTTTCCTGTTTTAATTTTAAGTATTTTTCCTGATACTCCGCCGCCGGCAGGCCCTCTTTCATCAGGGCCATTTTTTTAGCGGTAAAATCGTCCAGTACCGCCCGGGCGGCCGCTTCCGTCTTGGGGTTGAATTTATCACGCAAGCGGGCTAAATAGGCTTCGTTTTCCTGGCGTTGGTCGGCCTCTATTTTATTGAAAGTTTCATCATGCGCCAGTTGCCCTAATTGCCGTTGGTATTTGCGGTTGATTTTGCGGATTTCGTTTCCTTTTTGCTGTTGGGTTAAATCCTTGCGGTTGGCGGTGGCGGCGGCTTCTTTGCGGAAATTATCCATAATTTTGCCCGCTTTGCGCCCCGCCGAGGCCCCAAAGTTGTTGGTCATTCCGTTTACCACCGAGGCTTTTTGCGATTCAATTTGCGACAAGACAGACCCAAACGGCCCGCCCTGTTGGGCCACTGCTTCCGGCCCGCCGCCGCGGGTGTATTTTTCCACCATGGTTGCCCGTTTGGATTTAGGCGCCATGGCCCGGGCCACCGCGCGGTCTATGGCGCTGGAAATACCGGCCATTTGGCGGCGCAGGGCCTCTTGTTTGCGGCGGTCTTTTTTACTGCCCATATACGATAAAATGGCATCATTGGCGGCTTCGTAAGCGGTGGCGTTGGTTTCCCCGTTAAATACCGGGCGTTGGGTGCGGGATTCCGGGGCGTAGCTTGCCCCGCCTTTGCCTGCGGTGGAGGCCGAGTCCGACCCGCCCGCCAAATGCGCCTTTTGCGCCGAGGAGCCCGCCCGGCCGTTCCGGGCAGAGGGGCCCGGCAAACGCATGCCCGGTTCATAGCGCGGGGCATTTTTTAGGCTGCTGCGCCCGGAGGGATATTCCACCCGGGGCGTTGGGCGCAAAACCGGGGCGCTTTGTAAATCTGCCGCCGGGGCCGCGGTTGGCGTTTGCCGCGGGGCAAGCCCTAAAATTTCCTGTTCTTTTAATTCTTCCAGCGTGCTGGCTTGCGGGGGTTCCGGCGCGATAAGCCCCGGTTCCTGCGCCAAACGTGCTTGCGGTGCGGAGCCGGGCTGATTCAAAAACACAAAAGCAAGCGCCAACAAAATGACAATAAATAAACCGAAAGTAAATACGTTTTTTGTATCGCGCATAAACAAAACCCCCGTTATTGGGCGGCCGCCGGACGGCGCCCCTTTTTCAAACGCGCATTAAAGTTATTTTGCATAGCCGCTAATTTTTGGCGGTAAATGGCATTTAAGCGGGCCAGTTCTTCCTTTTTATAACTTAAACGCGTGTTAGCCGCCCCCACGGCGGCGGCGTTTTTCAAAATTTGGTTAAAAAACGGGCGGATTTCCAGTACAGCCTCTTTGCCGTACAAATATTCAAACCGGGCTTCCACTTCCTGATACGCGGCTATCATTTCGGCGCGCATAGCTTGCAATTCTTCTTCGCTCATAGCGCCTTTCGGGTCCCCATATTTGGCCACCACTTGGCGCAGGGCCACGTCCGATTCTACCGATACCGCCCCCACCTGCTTTTCCAATTCTTCCACGTTTTGGGCGGCGGAAAGCGCGGTGAAATAATCTTCCAGTGCTTTATGCAGTACCGGGGCCGCCTTTTCGGCACAGGTGGCGCCGTATATCTTTTTGATTTCTTCCAGCATGGCCTTATTTTTGACGGTCATTTCCACGCGCGCTTTGGCTAATTGCTTTTTAGAGGGGGGAAACCACTCACGCAACGATTCTGTTTGCAAAAAAGCGTTTAATTTTTGCTGATAATGGCCGTCCAACTCTTTGAGTTTTTCCGCCAGTTGGGCGGGGGAATCGGACGTTTTGGCCGCTTGCGTGGCCGCCCGGTGATATTCCATAATCAGCGCACCGGCCCGCGCGGCGGCTTCTTCGCCATAGGCTTGGCGCACGCGGCGCTCCAAATTGGTTTTTACGGCTTGCATTTTGGCGGGCAAATCGGGTATTTCCTCGGGCGCAAGCGCCATATTCAGCGTGGCGGTATCCACCGGGTTTTTAATGTCCAGCGGCTTGCGGCGCTCTTGGGCGCGCAAGTTGTTTTGTTTGGCCTTTTCCATATAGTGGGCCACATTGGCCTGCCGGGTAGGGCGCACGGAAACGGCCTTTTCATCTGCGGGGGCTTTCCCGCCGCAGGCCATTAGAAAAAGAAGAAGAAAAACAGGGGAAACAGGGATTAATTTTATCATACTTTCATTATGCAAAAATTGCGGCGTGTTTGCCAACGCGCGCGTAAAGAAAAACCCCGGGGTGTTTTTTTACAAGGCCCCGGGGTGTAAACTATTTGACGATAGACAACGCCAATTCTTTTAGCTGTGCTTCATCCACCACGTTGGGGGAATCGGTCAGCGGGCAAACCGCTTGCGCCGTTTTGGGGAACGCGATAACCTCGCGGATGGAATCTTCCCCGGCCAACAGGGCGGTAATGCGGTCTAACCCCAAGCCAATGCCGCCATGGGGAGGCGCGCCCGCTTCCAGCGCGTTTAAGAGCATACCGAAACGGCGTGCGGATTCTTCTTTGGAGTATTTCATCAAAGCCAAAATACGTTCCTGCACGTCACGGCGGCAGTTGCGCACGGAGCCGGAGGCTAATTCGTTGCCGTTCAGCACCAAGTCAAACTGATAGGAGCGCACGGAACCGGGGTCGGTTTCCAGCTTGTCCAAATCGTCCTCGTGGGCGGCGGTAAAGGGGTTGTGGGCGGCATCCCAGCGGCCTTCTTCCGGCAAGTATTCCAACAGCGGGAAGTCCGTAATCCACACGAAAGCCCATTTGCATTTGGGCGTTAAATTTTTTACCAATTCTTTGCGTAAAGCACCCATAAACGGGCAGACGGTGTCGTGCTTATCACTGCCGAGCAAGATTAAATCGCCCTCGGCGGCGCCGCTGGCTTCTTTTAAGGACTCCAATTCCTGCGCGGTAAAGAATTTGGCGGTCGGGCTTTCCAACTTGCCGTCTTTTACTTTGAGCCACACCAGGCCCTTGGCCCCGTTCTTTTTGGCCAGTTCGGTCAGCTTATCAATATGCCCGCGGGAGAGCGAGGCTCCGCCGGCAGCCACCAGGGAGCGCACTTCGCCGCCGTGGGCAAGCACATCCGCAAATACCTTGAAAGTGGTGTTTTTGAAAACGCCGGACACATTTTTCATTTGCAAATCATAGCGCAAGTCCGGCTTGTCGGAGCCGTATTTATCCATGGATTCGTTATACGGCAGTTTGGCAAACGGAATGGTTAATTCTTCGCCCGCGGTGGTGAACAATTCTTTCATCAAGCCTTCTACAATGGTGTGGATGTCTTCAATCGTCACGAAAGACATTTCCATATCAATTTGTGTATGTTCGGGCTGGCGGTCGGCGCGGAGGTCTTCGTCGCGGAAGCACCGGGCCAACTGGAAGTAGCGGTCAATGCCGCTGGCCATTAAGGTTTGTTTGAACATTTGGGGGCTTTGCGGCAGGGCGTAAAATTCCCCATGGTGTACGCGGGACGGCACCAAATAATCGCGTGCGCCCTCGGGCGTGGAGCGGGTTAAAATAGGAGTTTCCACTTCCAGAAAACCGTTTTTATCCAAATACCGGCGCGCGGCCTGGGCCAAGCGGTGGCGCAAATACAGGTTGGCAAACATTTTGGGGTTGCGCAAATCCAAATAGCGGTATTTCAAGCGGATTTCTTCCGCCACGGAGCGGGAGTTTTCCACATCAAACGGCAGTTGGATAGAGGTGTTTAAGAGAACCAAATTATCCGTTAAAAGTTCCACTTCGCCGGTTTTTAAGTTTTTATTTACGGCGCCTTCAATGCGCGGTTTTACCGTGCCGGAAACCTGCACCACATATTCGTTGCGCAAGGTGCTGGCCAGGGCAAAAAACGGGCTGGACGGTTCCACCACCACTTGCATAAGGCCGGTGCGGTCCCGCAAGTCAATAAATAACACGCCGCCGTGGTTGCGGTAGCTGTTTACCCAACCGCATATAGTTTGGTGCGTGCCGATGTGCGAGGCGTTCAAATCCCCGCAGTAGTTCGTTCTCTTCATAATGCTTTTTTTACCTCATCAGTTAAAACGTCAAATGAAATTTTTTGTTGCTCCCCGGTGGAGAGATTTTTGAAAGTGGCTTGTTTTTGGGCCAGTTCGTCCGTACCCAAAATAATGGCATAAGCGGCGTGGCAACGGTCGGATTGCTTCATTTGCCCTTTTACATTTTTATCAAACAGGCCGCCTTCGGTGCGGATGCCCGCCGCGCGCAAAGATTGCATAATGTTGAATGCGGTTTCGTTGCAGGATTTATCCATGGAAACCACATACACGCTTTTGACGGGCGCTACCGGGGTTTCCCCGCGGGCGGCAATTACGCGCTCCGCCCCCATGGCCCAACCGATAGCCGGGGTGGCCGGGCCGCCCATATTTTTAACCAGCGTATCATAACGCCCGCCCGCCGCAATGGCGTTTTGGGAAACATCCCCGGCTTGAAATTCAAACACGGTGCGGGAATAATAGTCCAGCCCGCGCACGAGCATAGGGTCTACCACAAAATCTATCTTGCCTTTAAGTAGTGCCTGTACTTCGTCAAAGTGGGATTGGCACTCCGGGCACAGCTGCATGGTGGGCACGCGGCCTGCAAAGCGGGCGCCGTCTATTTTGCAATCCAACACGCGCAAGGGGTTTTTTTCCAAGCGGGTTTGGCAGTTTTCGCACAGGGTGTCTTTTTCTTTAGATAAAAAGTCAATCAAGGCTTGGCGGTAGAGCGGGCGGCATTTATCGCACCCTAAACTGTTGATTTTAACGCAGTAATTTTTAGCGCCGAATTTGGAAACAATATCCTTGAGCATTAAAATTACTTCGGCATCTGCCGCGGGGGCCGAGTTGCCGATATATTCCGCGCCGATTTGTTCAAATTCGCGGTAGCGGCCGGCTTGCGGGCGTTCCGCGCGGAACATATTGCCCACATAATAAAATTTTTGCACCGGCGCATTTTGGGTGAAGTTATTTTCCAAATACGCACGCACCACGCCGGGGGTTCCCTCCGGGCGGATGGCCAGTTGGCGGTGGCCGGCATCTTCAAAGGCGTACATTTCTTTTTGCACAATATCCGTCGTTTCGCCGGTGGATTTGACAAACAATTCTTTCAATTCCACGGTGGGCAGGCGCAGTTCGCCAAACCCATAAAGGGAAAACACGCCGCGGGCGCAGTTTTCAAGTTCAGTAAAATTTTTAGATTGGGGTTCAAATATATCGCGGAAGCCCCGTACAAGTTTAGCCATATATTAATTTTAGCATTTTAGCGGGGAATAAGAATAGCCGCAC
>UQFW01000064.1 GCA_900540405.1 Candidatus Avelusimicrobium faecicola
GGGTGTAAAACAATAGATTGGGCGGTGGATTTTTGCGCCGCGGTGGCGGCTAAAGCGGCTTTTTTGGCTTTGGTGGCCTCGGCATATTTGAACGCGGCCGGGTATTTTTTGCCGGATTTTTGAACCAAAGCGCGCGCCGCTTTGCCGGCCTTTTTTAACGCGCTGTTTTGTGCGCCGGCAAAAACGGGGAGTAAAAACAATAAACAAACCAAAAGCGTTATTTTTCTGTTCATATTAGTAGCCTATCCTTTTTACGGCAAGAATAAAAGGGCCAAAGGGCCTAGGCACTTTTAGGCCCTGCCTGTTTGTATAAAAGAACCGCCGCCCTTAAATAGGGCTACCCCCAGTATAGCAAAAAATAAAAAATGCGTAAAATAATATAACCCGGATAAAAAACATCCCGGCGCTACTAGTAGGCGCCGGGATGTTGAATCGGAGTAGGTGAAACCTTGCGGATTACCTATTTAGCCTCTTCCGTTTTGGCCGCTTCGGCGGCTACCGGAGCGGCAGCGTTAGCGGTGGGTTTTTTTACTTCTTGCAAGCGGGCAGCTTTACCGGAGAGCTTCTTTAAGTAGTTCAGTTTAGCTCTTCTTACTTTACCGATTTTTAATACTTCAATGCTGTCCACGCGGGGGGAGTGAATCGGGAAAATGCGTTCCACACCCACGCCAAAGGAGATTTTGCGGACCGTGAAAGTTTCGCCAATGCCACTGCCTTTGCGCGCTACAACAACGCCGTCAAAAGCCTGCAATCTTTCGTTGTCGCCTTCAACAACTTTCACTTTTACTCTTACGGTATCGCCCGCTTTGAAGACCGGTACGTTGGTCTTGAGATTGTGTTTAATTTGATTAATGTTCATAAAACAACTTCCTCCGAATTCGGTTATTTCTTAATTGACGTCTTTTTTACACTGCTGCGCCTTTTTTGCTTTGGAGAGGCTTTACAAAGCAAATCCGGCCGCATTTTTTTGGTTAAAGCCAAGGCTTGTTCGTACTTCCACTTTTCAATTTCTTTGTGGTTTCCGCCCAATAATACTGCCGGTACCCGTTGCCCGCGCCAAACCTCCGGCCGCGTGTATTGCGGGGCTTCCAGCAAGTTTTCTTCAAACGACTCGGACGACGTGACGTCGTCTTTCTTAAAAGTTCCGGGCCGTAAGCGTGTGAGTGCATCTATCATCACGCAAGTGGCCAGTTCTCCGCCGGTGAGGATAAAATCCCCCAGCGACACTTCCAAATCCACCTCCGGGTAAATCCGGGCATCTATGCCTTCATAATGCCCGCACACAAAAATCAGGTGGCGTTTTTTGGCCAATTTTTTAGCCATTTGCTGGTTAAAAGTTTGGCCGCGCGGGCTTGTTAATATCACGAAAGACGTTTTTTTGCGTACTTTTTGTATGGCCTGGTGGAGCGGTTCCGCCATCATTAACATACCGGGGCCGCCGCCGTAAGGTCTGTCGTCAATCGTTTTGTGCTTATCCGTGGTAAAGTCCCTCGGGTTTACAAACCCGAGCTTTAGGATTCCCGCCTTACGCGCCCGGCCCACAATGCTGGTACCCAAGGTATGGTCCACCATTTCCGGGAATGCGGTAATCACGTCCACTTTAAGCATTTAGTCTTCCAATTTCAAGGTGACTTTTTTGTTCTGCTTAGAGGCTGCCGCGCTTAAAACCGTGCGCACTGCTTTAATAATGCAGCCGTCTTTGCCAATCACTTTGCCTTTGTCCGCCGCGTCTACCTTTGTGGTCAGGTAGATTTTGTTATCTTCCTCGGTTTCTTCCACTACCACATTTTCCGGCGCGGAAGAAAGAGATTTAAGAAGAAGCGTCGCCAATTCTTTCATACGGTTTCCCCGTTATTTGGCGGCCGCGTTGGTTTTTTTAATCAAGTTGGCTACGGTTTTGGACGGTACGGCACCTACTTTTATCCAATGTTCCACGCGGGGCATATTCAGTTTAATCTGAGCGGCCGCGTCCGGATTGCAAGGATGATACTGGCCCAATACTTCTTTGGCTTCGCTGCCGACGGCCGATTTCTTTTCCATCGCTACAACTCTGTACTGAGGCTGGGATTTTTTACCCACCCGTTGTAATCTAATTACTACTGCCATTATGACTTCTCCTTTGTACCCCTAATGGGGTTAATGTTAAATGTCCGAGGCCGCCTGTCTGATTTGCTTGAGGGCCAATACAGGGTCCGCGGCTTTGAAAATTGCACTCCCGGCTACCAGGGCATCCGCTCCGGCGCGGGCGGCCAATGCGGCCGTATCTTTATTAATTCCGCCGTCTACTTCCAGCCATACCGGCCGGCCGCTTTGGCGGATAACTTCGCGCACCCCTTGTATTTGTTCCGGGCTGCCGGGCAAAAACGCCTGCCCGCCGAAACCGGGGTATACGCTCATCACTAAAATTAAATCCAACAAATCCATATACGGGGCCAACGCCTGCGGTTTGGTATCCGGCTTAATGGATACCCCGGCAAATACCCCGAGGGCTTTTATTTTTTCCAAGGTGGCACGCACGTTATCGCGGGCTTCCAAGTGGATGGTAATTACATCTGCCCCCGCTTTGGCAAAAGATTCCGCAAACCGGGCCGGTTCCTGCACCATTAAATGTACATCCAAAGGCAATTTGGTGCGGCCGTTTAAGCTGGCCACTAACGCCGGGCCGAAACTTAAATTCGGTACAAAATTCCCGTCCATTACGTCTACATGCAACCAATCGGCGCCTGCTTCTTCTACCCGGCGGATGTCTTGTTTCAAATCAAACAAATCGGCCGATAGCAAAGAGGGCGCAATAGATATTTTACCATTTGCGGGCACCATTTTGGAAGAGGGCATTTTATAATACCTCCCGTTCGCGCACCAGTACACCGTCTACACTTATCCGCACGGTGGCCTTGCCGGAATACGGAATTTCCACATCAATTTTACTGCCGGGCTGCTGCATATCGTTCATCATTTCGCGTTCGCCCAGTTCGTCTATCAGCAATACGCGCACCCGGCTGGCGTTTTTGCCTTGGGGCATTTCGTAATGCAAGTGATACACTTTTTCATCCCCTTCCACTTGGCGGCGGCTGACCGTCACTTCCAAATTGGAGCCGGGGGTCATTTGGCTGTCCCCTTCCGGGTTTTGGGCGGCAATCGTGCCATTGGGGAAGACGGAATCCGGGTCTTCTTTAATGATTAAATCTATGTTTTGGGCGCTGGCCCAGAGGGTAGCTTCGGACAGTTTTTTGTTTTTGAAATTGGGCACCAACACCACGCTGGACGGCGGCTGACCGTTGGAAATAACCAAATCAATGCCTTGGCCTTTTTCCACCATGCTGTCCGCTTTTAAGGATTGGGAAACAATCAGGCCCTTTTCATGGGTAAGCGAATAGGCGTTTTCCACCTTGTTTACCAATAAACCCGCTTGGCGCACGGCCAGTTGGGCGGCGCGCAGGTCACTGCCTACCACATTGGGAACAAACGCCATTTCGTCGCCTTGGCTAATCCACACGCGGATGATGCGCCCTTCGCGCACGGTGCTTCCGGCGGTGGGCAGTTGGCGCAAAACGGAGCCGGACGGTACATCTTTGGCAAATTCCACCCCGGCCTGTTTGAGCGCCAAATTGTTGGCGGCTAAAGCGTTTAAGGCGGCGGTGACGGGTTTTTGGGTAATATCGGGCACTTGTACTTCTTTGCGGGTATGCACTAACGCGCCGAATACCCAATCAATAGAAATAAAAATGAGTACCAGGAAGAAAACGGCAATCACCCCCGCAATAATCCACGCTTTGCGGCGGGTACGGAGGGGCCGTTTGAAAAAATCTTCAAAACTTTGTTCTTTTTGGGCGGACATATTAATCAAACACCTTTTCACCCGCTTTTAAGGCGTGCCCCATGGCGTAATCATACGCGGGCATGGGCCGCTTTCCGGCGGGGTGCAGTTCGCTTATCCATAAACTGCCTTCTTTACATTGTACTAAAATCCCGTTTTCCTTTTCAACGCGCAGTATTTGGCCCGGTGTTCCGGCGGCGGTGGTGCTTTCCACGCGGGTGCGCACCAGTTGCAACGGCTCCTTTTTGCCATGCAGGGTAATGGTGGCTTTGGGTTTGGGGCCGCACGCTAAACCGCGCACGCGGTTGAACAGCGCCGGGGCCGCGCCGCTTGCAAAAGTGATTTGGGCGTCCTGCTTAGTCAGCATGGGGGCCAACGTCGGCTCGCCCGTTTGCGGCGTTTGGATGATTTTTCCTGCCTGTACGCCCAACACCGTTTCTTGCAGGGCCTCTAGCCCCAGGGCGATTAGTTTTTCAAACAAGGTTTGGGCGTTGTCCTGCGGAGTGATGGCGTATTCCTTTTGGGTATAAAGCGGGCCGTCGTCCATGCCTTCGCGAATCCAAAACGTGCTGACCCCTGTTTTTTGGTAGCCTTGTATTAACGCCTGCTGAACCGGGGCCGCCCCGCGCAACTGCGGCAATAATGAAAAATGCACATTAATCAGCCCGTATTTGGGCAGGGCCAAAAAATTCGGGCGGAAAATTTTGCCATACGCTACCACAATGCCCAAATCAAACGGCACGCGGGCGAGGTCTTCGTAATGGGTTTTTAAGATTTCGGGCGATAATACGGGCAGGTTTAATTCCTGCGCGCGCTTTTTGACCGGGCAGGGGGAAATTTCCATGCCGCGCCCGCGCGGTTTATCGGCTTGCGTGACGACCAACTGCACATCCGTCAGTTGGTTTAATAATTCCAAAAACGGTACGGCCACATCCGGCGTACCAAAAAAAACGGTTTTTAATTTATTCATAATGCTCTTTATATTCTAGCAAATAAGGCCGCCCGGGTGGTTTGTGGAGCGGGCCCTAAAATCGTATAATAATAAAAAGATTTTATATATAGGAAGGTTTTTAATTATGGCAAAAATTATTTTGACGGGGGACCGCCCCACCGGGCGTTTACATGTGGGGCATTATGTAGGCTCCTTAAAAGGCCGCGTGGAATTGCAAAACAGCGGCAAGTTTGACAAAATTTTTATTATGATTGCCGACGCGCAGGCACTTACCGATAACGCCCACCAACCGCAAAAAGTGCGGGAAAATATTATCCAGGTGGCGCTGGATTATTTATCGTGCGGGATTGACCCCCAAAAATCCACCATTTTTATCCAATCCATGATACCGGAACTGACGGAGCTGACATTTTATTATATGAACCTGGTGACGGTGGCCCGCGTGGGCAGAAACCCGACGGTAAAATCGGAAATTAAAATGCGCGGCTTTCAGGCCAGTATTCCGCTGGGCTTTTTTGCGTATCCCGTCAGCCAGACGGCCGATATTACCGCCTTTGCCGCCACGGACGTGCCCGTGGGGGAAGACCAACTGCCTATGTTGGAACAATGCCGGGAAATTGTGCATAGCTTTAATTCCACCTATGGGGAAACCTTGGTGGAGCCGCGCATTATTCTGCCGGAAAACAAAGCCTGCCTGCGCCTGCCGGGTACGGACGGTAAAGCCAAAATGAGCAAGTCCTTGGGCAACTGCATTTATTTATCGGACGACGAAGAAACGGTGCGCAAGAAAGTAATGTCTATGTTTACGGACCCCAACCACTTGCGCGTGGAAGACCCCGGCACCGTGGAGGGCAACCCGGTGTTTGTGTATTTGGATGCGTTCTGCCGCCCGGAACATTTTGCCAAGTTTTGGCCGGAATACAAGAATTTGGACGAAGTAAAAGCGCACTATCAGCGCGGCGGTTTGGGGGATGTAAAAATTAAAAAATTCCTCAACCAGGTGTTGCAGGCGGAACTGGCCCCCATCCGCGCCCGGCGCAAAGAATGGGAAGCCAAACTGCCCGAAGTGTACGAAATTTTGAAAGCGGGCACAGAAAAAGCCCGTGCGGCCGCCGCCGAAACACTGCACGCCGTCCGCGCCGCCATGCAAATCAACTATTTTGAAAATAAGTAAAAA
>UQFW01000065.1 GCA_900540405.1 Candidatus Avelusimicrobium faecicola
TGCAATGAAAAAAGTAAGGCGGGTTTGGGGCGCCGCCCCAAGAGTAAAAGCAAAAAATTTTATCTAAAAAGCATAAAAATACACACTGTTTAATCGGGCGGCTCGTCGGGGAAATATAAAAATAAGTAAAAATCAATAAAAAATAAAAGGGCGCGGAAAAGTTTTTTAGGAAAAATTATCCTTAAAATATGGGGGCTTTGCCTGCCGTTATTTAATAGGGGTTGTTTTGTTTTTTTTTTTTGATAAATTTTGTTATAAGCAAAATTTATCAAAAAATGAGGTTTTACATGAAAAACGCAAATATAAGCCGTTTAGGCGGCTTTACGCTGATTGAGTTGTTAGTCGTCGTACTCATTATCGGCATTTTGGCCGCTATGGCACTGCCTGAGTATTCTAAGGCGGTGGAACGCTCCCGTATGGCGGAAGCCGTCACACTCATGGACAGCGTTGTTAAATCCCAACGCCGCAAATATATGCAAACCAACCGCTATGCGGAAGATTTCCGTGGTTTAGATGTTTCCCCCAAGGGGGCAAGTGGGAGAACGTATTTCACCGATGGGGACCCCGAAAATTACGGAGCCGGTGGAAATGGGTTTTCGATAACGCTACAAGGAGTTGATTATGTACAGGCGACTCGTCGGTTTGATGGAACCCCGTGGTCCCCATCGTTGCGATACCAGTATAACTTGATACGCTATTATCATGGTGATAATGTCATGTGCAGAAGCAACAGCCTAGTCGGGCAAAAATTATGTGCGGACTTTTGCGGGATTGACTCGCCTACGACTTACTGTTGTAATAACGGAACGATTGGGCGGTACTGCCTTGGCAGTTATAGCGGATTTTGAAAAAAGGCTCTCTGTTTGGTTGTAATAACGGAACGCTTGGGCAGGACTGCCTTAACCCCACTGACAACTAATCTGTCCGCGCTTTGTGCGCGTTATAGCACCGTTTAGCACACTTTTACACCCCGCCCAAGGCCACGTGCCCAAGCGGGGCAGTTTTATTTATAGGGAAAATTCCCAAACAACCCAGTTTATCCGCGGGTTAATTTGGCGCGCAAACGCAGTAAATTTAGTCCACCGCATACGGTATGTAAAGGCGTTTCCAACCGGGCAGGCAAAAGGTTTGCGCCCCGGCTCCGGCTCAAGCGCACCGCATAGCCTGCGGCGGCTACTTGTTGGTCCAGTTCTTTAGTGGGCACACTTTGCGGATAAAAAAACGTGTTTACCGTCAGCTGATAGGTATGTTGCAAGCGGTAGCGCGCCTCCCGGGCCTGCGCGGCGGCGGTTTCCTGCGGCAAAGCGTTTAAGTCCGCATACGTTAAGCCGTGCGAGGCAAAGCTGATTAGCCCGCTTTTTTGCAACTGGGCCAATTCTTCCGCCGTTAACGTGTTTTGCCAGGGGTCTTTATAGGGGTTCTGCCACGCATTGTATTGGCCGATATAATCCGCACACAAACAAACGCACGCTTTTTGCCCGCGTGCTTTTAATAGCGGAAATACCGTTTTATAAAAACTTTCCAGGC
This sequence comes from Candidatus Avelusimicrobium faecicola, assembly GCA_900540405.1. Lineage (GTDB taxonomy): Bacteria > Elusimicrobiota > Elusimicrobia > Elusimicrobiales > Elusimicrobiaceae > Avelusimicrobium > Avelusimicrobium faecicola. Next base: position 1,528 of record UQFW01000065.1, read on the forward strand.
CGTATTCAAACACCAGTAAAACCGGCCTCGGCGGCAGTTGCACGCCTTGTTTGGCGGCTAATAAATCTTCCGGCACAATAGCGGTAAAGCCCCATTTTTGCAGGGCGTTTAGGCGCTTTTCCAACGCTTGCGGGGAAATATAGCCTTTGCCGGAGCCTATTTTGCCAAAGCGCAAAACGGTTAAAACCGGGCGGCGTTTCTTCCAGAACGGAAAGTAAAGCGCACACCACCCGCCCACGGCGGCAATACCTAAAAAAATCAATGCGTATTTCATCATTAAAAACGGCTCCGGCCCCGGGTGACTTGTAAAGTAAAATCAAGCGCGCTTTCCCCACCGCGCGGGAACGCCCGCTTAATGGGTTTATGCGGGTTTAAGGGCCAGGGGTTTACGCCTTTTTTGGTGCTGAAATCATACACAAATCCGGCTTGCAAAACCAGCGCCCGCACGCGCTTATCAAACGCGCCCGCCCCAAACGGATAGCAAAACGCGTCCGGCACAAAACCAAGTTCCTTTTGAATAGTGGCACGGCTTTGGGCCAGTTCGCGGATAATCTCTGCATCGGAAATTTTGCGCAAGCGTTGGTGCGTGGCGGTGTGGGAGCCAAACTCCACCCAGCCGGAGGCTTGCATTTCCCGCGCTTGTTGCCAGGTAATAAAGCCGGGCGTGCCGATTTTTTCCGTAATCAAAAAGATGACGGCCTTGATTTGGTGCTTTTTTAAGAGGGGGAATAACGTGGTGTAATTGTCTTGGTGGCCGTCATCAAAAGTAAGCATGACCGGGTTTTGGACGGACGGATTTTTCAGCTCCGTAAGCCCGATAGGCGTTTTGCCTAATTTTTTTAATACTTCCAAATGGCTTTCAAACTGTTGCGGGGTGACGGTAAAGGGGTATTGCCCGTCGGTGGGGGCCGTTATGGCCACATGGTGATACATAAACACCGTAAGCCCTTTTTTGGGGGGGAGCCACCAACATAATTTCCGCGCCGGCACATAAAAAGCCGCCGCCAAAAACGGCAGAACCAGTACGCCCAGTAGCCACATCATACGGAGCGTTTCTCCCACAGAAACCAAAGTTTCATATATTTAACAAATACATAAAAGGCGGAAAAACTCGCCCAAATAAAGCCGCGTATGCCGTCCAACACGCCCAATTTTAACAGGTAGCGTTTCAAAAATTCAAACGGAATGGTAATCAGCACGAACGGCAAGGAAAATTTCCGCCCGTTTTTATACATTTGTTCCGCCGCTAAAGAAGTGTAATGGTTTAATTTGCGGAAATAGGTTTCTATGGAATCGTACGAATAATGGTTAATGGCGTTTTTTAAGTTGCCCACCGTGCCTTTTACTTCCAGCCCCTCGTGTACCAGCCCGCCCACATAATGCGCGTTTTTGGTGCGCACCAAACGCAGGTGGTGTTCTTTATTTAAGCCGCTGTGGTTCATTTTTTTGCCTAAAAAATAGTTGGAAAACGGAATATTAAACCCGCTGTGCGGCGTGTTTTGCACTGTGCGGCGTATTTCCTCTTTCAAGGCGGGGGATAAGGTTTCGTCGGCATCTAAATTAAGGGCCCAATCCCCATTTACTTTAGAAAGGGCAAAATTCTTTTGGTTGGCAAAACCGTCAAAATCCCGGCTGAACACAATGGCACCCAATTCGCGGGCGATTTCTTCCGTGCGGTCTTGGGAGCGGTCATTGACTACAATAACTTCATGCACCAAACCTTTGGTGCTTAAAATACATTTAGCCAGTTTGGCTTCTTCGTTATGGGCAATAATAAATAAAGTGATGCGCGGTGTCGTCATAAAAAACCTCTTACCCTATTTTATCATAAAAGGCACCCCGCTAAATAGGGAAACCCCCCTGGCAGGGTTTTGGACCAGAGGGGTTTGGGGGATTAAAACATTTAGGAGGTTGATTACTATACTTTTAGAATACCTGTTTTTTAGTGTTTGCAAAAGGGCCCTTGGGCCCAAAAAAACATTTTTTTGTACCTAGAAGATTTTGGGCCTTTTGTTGTATAATTTGGTAGGACCTTTTGAAAGGGGGAAAAATATGACTAAAAAAATTTTACTGTTTACTTTAATTTGCGCGGGGCTTGCCGCGTGCCAAACCTTGCCCACCGCCAGCGAATATTTAACCCGCGGGGACGGCTTTGTGAAAGACGGCAAAATCCCGCAGGCGATTAAAGCGTATAATAAAGCCCTGGCTATGAACCCGGATTTGACCGCCGTGTATGCCTCCCGCGGGGCGGCGTACTTTTTCTCCGGGGATTATGCCCGCGCACAGGAAGATTTTTTGACCGTAGTGGAAAAGAACCCTTATCAGGCGGACGGATACACGGCGCTAGGCTCCGCTTTGGCGGCGCGGGGGGATTATCAAAATGCTATTAAAATGTTTGATATTTCCGTTCGCCTTAATCCGAGCAAGCCGGAAACGTTCTTTTCCCGCGCGGGCGTATTTTTGATGTTGAAAGAATACGATAAAGCCATTGCGGATTATACGTCCGTCATTTTGTTGGCTCCGGCGGCGGATGTGTATAACGCGCGCGGCGCGGCCTATTTGCAAAAAGGCGAACAGGAAAAAGCCCAAAAGGATTTTATCACCGCCAGAAACGGCGCCATGCCGGATAAATTGAACGATTACCGCATGATTGATTAACCGCACTCCCCGACGGAGAAAATAAAAATCTTGCACGGGTACTAAAAGTTTTGTTATAATAATTAAGTCAGATTTAGTCACCGTAGCTCAGTTGGTTAGAGCGAGCGTTTCATAAGCGCTAGGTCGGTGGTTCGAACCCACCCGGTGACACTTTTATTACCCCCGTTTTTAAGCGGGGGTTTTTTATTAGGGGCGGCTTGCGCGGCCCAAAAAGGCCGAGCCCGGTAAAAAGCAGTGCAAAAATCAAAAAAATGTATTATATTATATATTGTACGGAGATTTTTTTATTATGATAAAAAACATACCTACCCTTTGTGTTGTTTGTGCCTTATTGGCCCCGGCGGCATACGCCCAGTCCACCTGTGAAACCCGCGTGGACCGCAATTTGGATAAATCCACCCAGCAAAAGGTGGAATACTGCCTGACCCCGGAGCCGGAAAAAGCACCTAACGAGCCGCGCGTGGTGTATTTTTCGTCTTATTATGTGTCTTCCCCCAAACCTAAAGACAAGGTTAAAATCCCGCGCTATATTAAGCAGCCCGGCAAAAAATATAAAGAAGAACCCCTTTCCAGAAACCGGGAATATTGGGAAGCCGTTGTGTATCCGCTATTTGAAAACGACACGCTGTCCTCCCAAGATGAGCGCGACGTAAACGCCGCCGTGTTGGAGCTGTTCCCGGGGTCTACTTTCCAAATGCCGCCCACGGGCAGTGCCCGCACCATTATTGTTATGCGCCGCAAAGGGGAGCCCGGCCAATACGAGGGCCCCGTCACGGTAAAATACGACGGCAAAGAAGTGACCCTTACGGATAAAGGCGACGGCACTTTTGAAATACCGGGCACCGAGGCGGAAAACGACGGCGTACCGTTGAGCGGGTATTTTGCGTACGAGGCTTCCCCCAAGGCGGCTAAAAGAGCGTCCGCCCCGGCGTATCAGCCGTCTGTGCGGTTGGGGTCGTCCGCCGGAAACCCGTATTTCCCGGCTAATCAACAGGCTAAGTAGGAGTTTACTTTTATGCACAAATTATTTGCTTACTTAAAAAGACCGTACGAACAGAAAGGTTTTATTATCGGTACGGTGGATACTTGCTTAAAAGCCGTCACGCTTTTTGTGTGGGGGTATTTGACGGTAGTGCTGTGCGCGTTGTTTTTTAATTCCATGATGTTGGATTATAACCCGATGAATAAGATGTGGTGGTTTTCTTACTGCTTTTTAATCTTTTTCGGGGCGACGTTGCTGGCGTATATACTCCTCTTTGTCCGCACCTACAACGAAGATGAGGAATAACGGCTGGTGGTAAGTTTAGAGATTAACGCACAAGGGGAAAAATAACATTTTTCCCCTTGTTTGCGTTTGATGGGCCACATTTTTCCATATTTGGCCGTCTGGTCGGTCCCTAGGGGCTTATGTGGCATATAGCCACACCGCGCCCCTACTAAAGCCCGCCCATACGGCGCAAATCTGAAAAAACAGCCTGCGAACAATAACTCTTGTACTGGCACGAAACAGAAACGCTAAGGAAGAACGGCGGGCGGCTGGTGGCTGGTGGTAAGTGGGGATTTTAATGCGCGGGGAACAAAATAACATTTTGTTCCCCGTTC
>UQFW01000066.1 GCA_900540405.1 Candidatus Avelusimicrobium faecicola
CTTTTAAGCGTTCGTACTGCCCGAAACGCGCCGGGTTAAAATTTACGGATTGGATAACTTCCGCCCCGCCGATAGACGCCAGCGCCAGGCAGAGCCCTGTGGTTAATATTTTTTTCATACGCATTCCCTGTCTTTAGTAAAATACAAACAAAATATACATTGCTACTAATACATTATACGAGTTTTGAACGCACTTTCAAGTTTTTTTTATAAAAAAGGCAAGGCTCATTCCTTGCATAAAGCGGTTGTTTTTTATTAGTATATGGTAGAGTATCCATTTTACGGGTAAAAGAGGGATGAATATGACCAAAAGTTTGTTTGAGCTTTTTTGTGAGCCGTCCGGCCCCGCGCCGCAAAATTTATTAACGCGGGATACCCTGCACTTTGTGGAGCAACTGCCGTTTGGGGCCCTGCTGGCCGATGCGCAGGGGCATATTGCTTTCGGCAATTCCCGCGCCGGGCAATTATTAGGCACCGCCAAAACCGCGTTTGAAGGCGGCAATATCGCTACGTTCGGTTTAACGGCGGCGGAAGTAGCGTCCCTCTTAAAATCTTCCGCCGGGCAAAAAAACATTAAGGAACTGACCGATAAAAATTTGCAAAATGTGTTTGTGTCCGTGGGGGCCAGCAAACTGGGCGATTATACCCTTATTACGTTGGAGCCTGTGCCGCAGCAGCGCCGTTTAGAGGCCGAAAAACGCTTTTTGGTGGAAGTGGTAAACCATTATCCCATGGGCGTCACCATGCAAAACGTGCAAGATGTGTGCTGTTTGTGGAACCGCAAGGCGGAGGAAATTTTCGGCCGCCGCGGGGCCAATACGCTGGGGCAGGAAATTTATAAATTTTTACCGCCGGAAATGTTAAACGCCCTGGAATTAATGGACCAAGAAGTTAAAGACTCCGCCAAAGTGCGCCCGGATGCGCGTATGCACTTTACCGATTCCAACGGCCAGGAGCGCACGTTAAGCGTTAGTAAAATACCCGTGTTGGGGGCGGACGGCGCCGTAAGCTATATTTTAACTTCGTACGAAGACATTACCAACCGCTACACCAGCGAACAAGAAATGGTGCAAACCCGCAATATGTTGCAAGCCATTGTGGATAACGTGCCCGTGGGGTTATATACCCGCACGGCCGACCGGCGTATGATATTTTTTAATAAGCAAAGCCAGGTAATTTTTAACGAGGTTCAACCCCGCTTTGCCAACTCTCCGCACGCCAAACAAACGCGGGAACAGATAGACGCTTACCACGAGCGGGAAGAAGAAATCCTGCGTACGGGTAAAATACAGGAATTCCCGGACGAGGTCTATTTAGACCACGCCGGGAACGAGCGCTATATCCACATGCTCAAAGTGCCGCTTTTTAAGGCCGGGCCGGAACCGGTGGTGCTTTCTATTGTAGAAGACGTGACCAAACGCCGCGAACAAGAGCGCGAAATTGTGCGTATGAACAAGCTGTTGCAGGCCATTGTAGATAACGCGCCTATCGGCCTGTATGCCCGGGGCGAAAGCGGCCAAATGCTACTGCGCAACAAGCGTTGTACCAGTATGTTCGGCGCGCTGGACGATAAAGATTTTTCTGCCGACGGCTCCCTGCCGCACGAAACCAAAGAAGATGTAGCCTCTTATTTAGGGCGGGAAAGCCACATTTTATCCAGCGGAAAAACGCTGGACTTGCCGGAAGAACCGTATAAAACGCCGGACGGCACGCAGAAAATCCTGCATTTAATTAAAGTGCCCGTAAAAGACGAAACCAACGAGCTGAACTTTGTTATTACGCTGGCCGAAGATATTACCGAAAAGAAAGAGCAGGAAAACCGCCTGGCGGTGGCGCATAACTTCCAACAAGCCGTGTTGGATAACGCCCCCTTGGCTATTTATGCGCGCGGGGTGGATAACCAGATGTCTTTTATCAACAAAGCCGCGCACGAAATCTTCCCGGATGAAACGGAATATAAAGAGGAAAGCGATTTTTACGGCCAGCGCGAAAAAGCCATTTTTGCCGATAAAAAAGTGGTGGATTTACCCGCCGAATGGTACACCACCCGCCGCGGCAATAAGGTGCTGCTGCATTTAATTAAGGTGCCGGTGTATGATAAAGACGGCAACCCGTATATGATGCTCACCCTGGCGCAGGATATTACGGAAAAGAAACTGCAAGAAGAAGAAATTATCAAAACGCGCAATTTCCTGCAAACGGTTATTGATAACTTGCCGCTCGCGCTATCCGTCAAAAACCAAGACGGCAAATATATTTTGTGGAACAAAAAGAGCGAGGAGCTTTTTGGCACCACGTCGGCCGAGGTAATCGGGCGGACGCATTACCGGCATGATATTTCGCCGGAGCAGGCGGAGTTTTTAGCCTCTGCGGACCAAAAAGTGTTGGAAAGCGGCAAGGAATTAAACATTCCGCAAGAGCTTATTTCCACCGCCACGGAAGGCGTAAAAATTATGCACACGGTTAAAACCCCGGTGTTTACCAAAGAGGGCCAGCCGGATTGTTTGTTGTCGGTTTCGGAAGATATTACCGCCAAAACCAAAATGGAAAAACAAATCCGCGAGGCTAGCGACAAAAACACCCTGCTGGTGGATAACGCCCGCGAAGGCGTGGCTATGTTGGAAGACGGCAACGTGCTGTATGCCAACCATGCGGTTTTGCATATTTTGGGGTTGAACTCTCTGGAAGAATTACAGCACCGCCCGCTGCTAGATTTAGTAGCGCCGGACCACCGCATTTTTGCGCAGGAAAAATATGATGCGGTGTTGAACGGCACGCCGGGCAGTGAAAGCGCCACGGAAATCCACTTTTTGCGCCCGGACGGGACGGAAGTGGAAACGGAATTTGCCGCCGCGGCCTCGCGCTATTTGGGGCGGCGGATTGTGATGTGCTTTGTGCGGGACGTCACCACCGCCAACCGCGCCTTGCGGGAAATTAAAAAAGAGCGCGAAAACTTCCGCGCCGCTTTTGAAAACAGCATCACCCCGGCTTTTGTGATGACAGGCAAAGGGTATATTACGGTAATGAACCGCGCCGCGCGGGAGCTGTTTAACTTCACGCAGGCGGATAAAAATTTCTACCGTAATGTATATATGAAACCCGCCATTACGCTGGCCGCGCGCCGGGAACTGCGCCAAGGCCACGCCGCACAAATGGATTATGTGTTTGATTTTGAGCGCGCAAAAGTGAAATTCCCCGGCCGTATTAAAGGGGATGGAAAATTGCCGCTGTCCGTCACGTTTGAACCTATGAACCGCCGCGACAGCAAAGACGGCACCGTAGAGGCGGATTATGTGGTGTATTTACAGCCGAAAGACGGTGCTTCCCCAGTGCCGCCCGCCCCGGGTGAAAACGGCAAAAAACCGCGCGTGCGTTTAGTTAAAAAAGGCTCCGCGCCCAACGCCCCGGCGGCCCCCAACGCGCCGGCCGCGCCTAATGCCCCGGCCGCACCTAATGCCAAGGGCGCGCTACCTCCTGCGCCCCCGGTAAAAATGCAGTTTATGCTCCCCAATACGGAGCCGTACGCCGTTTGCTCGCCGGAGTTCAAAATTACGCAGTGTAATGATTTGTTTCGCTCCCTTTGCCAGTTGGAACAGGGGGAACTGACCGGGCAGGAAATCTTAAAATTATTTGATGAGCCCAGCGGCGCCTTATTAAAAGAGGACTTAAAAAATTTGGCGGCGGGGGAAGACCTGGAAAACCGGGAATATAACTTGCGCCTTGCCAGCGGGCTGGAAACCGTGGCTGTGCGTTTAAGTGCGGTAAAAGAAAGCAACGGCAGTTATTTGTTCATTTTGCGCAATTTGGCGTTCCACCGCCAGATTATGCACATTTTGGAAGAACGCTCCGCCCAGTTAAATGCGCTGTTGGATGCCACCGAAGGCGTGGTGTTCAGCGTTTCTTGCGACGGCAAAACCTTCGGCCGCATTGAACAGGCCAATAAGTTTTTGGCGCAGATGTTGGATTATTCCCACGACGAGCTGATACGCTTAAAATTCCGGGCGCTTTTTTCGGCTCCTGCCCGCATAAGTGATGTAAAAACCGACGAATGGTTTGCCCAGTTAGAGGAGCAGTTTTTTAAGGACGGCCGCGCGAATTTCTCCGCGCCCGTATACCGCAAAGACGGCTCCAAATTGCAGGCGGAAGTGACCATTGTGCCCATAGATTTAGCCAACCGCAACGAAGCGATGGTGGTGGTGCGGGATATTTCCACCCAGTTGGATAAACTGGCGCAGGACTCCCAACAGGCGCAGGAACTGCGCAGTGTGCGCCAAGCCATGCCGGGCCTTTATCTAAAGGTAAATGCCGAGGGCCGCGTGCTGGAGGTTTCTTCCAACCTGGAATATTTAACCACGGCGCAGGCCAGCGAGCGGTTTATGAATAAAACCCCCAACGAATACTGGCCCGAGCAGACCGCCTCCCAAGAAATGTTTGCCGTTAAAGAGGCGCTTTCCGTAAACATCACTACGCATTTTGATTTTACGCAGGAAGAAGACGGCCGCACCCGCAGTTATGAGGCCGCCGTCACGCCCATTACCGGGCGCGAGGAAGCCATTATTTGGATTAAAGACGTCAGCGAAAAGCAGGAACACGACGGCCGCGTGCATGAATTGTACGAAATCAGCAACCAACCCAATTTATCCATTACGGATTTGGTGGATAAAATACTGGAGTTCGGCAAGCGCGTGTTTAAGGCGGATATCGGCCTCATCCTCCGCTTTGCCGACGACACCGCCCAGCAAATGAGCGTGGTGTATGTGACCCAGAATGATTTTAACGTACAGCGGTATATGGAGTTCCCCGTGGAAGAATGTTTAACCAACGTGGCGGACGACAGCATTGTGGAATACCCGGATTTGGGCAACACCTCTTGCACGCATTGTATTCACGTTGCCAAGCAGTTCGGCGCCATGATTGCCGCCCCGCTAAGCGTAAACGGCAAGGCGGCGGGGGCGTTGTGCTTTGCCGCGCGCAATACGCGCCGTTCGTTTGATACCGGCGCCGAGGAGCTGATTGGCTTAATGGCCCGCATATTGAGCCTGCGTATTGAACTGCGCCAGGCGGGCAAAGCCGTCAGCGAAACGTCCCAAAGCCTTACCCGCACGCTGGAATATGTGGATTTCCCTGCCGTAATGATTGGTATGGACTACCGCATCCGCTCCGCCAATGCGGCGTTTTTGGAAACCACCGGCTGCCGGGTGGCGGTTAAGATGAACTTTTTTGACCGCTTTATCCGCAAGCCGTCTATTGCGCAGGCTTCTTTCAAAGCGGCCGCGCAAAACGGCAACCCCAAGGCGTTCCGCCTGCGGATGGACCTGTTGCACGAAGACGGCCTGTATGTGGAAACAAATTGGGAAGTGTTTGTGATTAAGGATGCGGAGGGGCAGACGGAGGGGTATGCGCTGATAGGCATGAAAACCTCCAAATAAC
>UQFW01000067.1 GCA_900540405.1 Candidatus Avelusimicrobium faecicola
CGGCCATCCCGTTCTTTGGGTGTCGGTTCAGCTACATCTGCGACTTTTTGCTTGGCAACTTTTACAACTACTTGTTTAGATTTTTTCTTCATAAAAACTCCCGATAGTATATTGGTTTAGTGGGCTTTTTGCCCATTCCTATTACCGCTTACTATCGGGAGCAAAGTCAAGTAAATGAATGTTAGGACTATCTACAAGTTCGATTCCTGTTGGGCGCACTTTTAGAAAAAGAGCCATTCTCAGACGAGAGTGGTTCTTTTTTATGCTTTTCCGACGGGGTTTTGTGAGCAAAATGAGCAAAATTAGAACAAAAAGTATATATTGTTAGTGGACCCTTTTGGGACACTATAAAATCCCCATTTTCCCCGTACATTTCCACGGGTTGAAACGCACACTGACGGCCGCTTTCTGCGTGAGTGCCTGTTCATATTTGGCCCAACGCTCCGCCCCAAACAGGGCGGAAGTATAAGCTATAAATTCTTGCGGTAATGGTAGCATCACAAAAAGCCTTCCTTTATAAATACCGTCCCGTTAGGCTCTGCGGGCATTGTTTAATCACTTCCACAGGGCCGCACGCCACTACAGTTCCCCCCGCATTGCCGCCGGACGGCCCCATATCAATCAGATAATCCGCGTGGCGTAAAACGTCCAAATCGTGTTCAATCACTATCACCGTTGCGCCGTTTTGAATGAGCATTTGGAACACCCCCAATAGCGTGCGCACGTCTAACGGATGCAGGCCGATGGTAGGCTCGTCAAACACAAACACGGTGGAATGTTGCGGCTTGCCCATTTCACTAGCCAATTTTAAGCGCTGGGCCTCTCCGCCGGAAAGGCTGGGGGTTGCTTCGCCCAATGTTAAATATCCCAACCCTAAGTCTTGCAAGATTTGCAAGCGTTGGTGCACCAATTTCCAATCCGCGCACGCTTTCAACGCAGTGGAAACGTCCATAGCCATCAGCTCCGGCAGTGAAAAACTTTCCCCGCGTTGGTTGGTATATTTTACATCAAACGCTTCCCGCGCATAGCGCGCCCCGCGGCAAGTGGGGCAAGGCACGTCCACATCCGGCAAAAATTGCACATCCAAACTGATTTCTCCTGTTCCGTCACACTCCGCACAGCGCAAACGGCCGGTATTGTAGGAAAAATCCCCCGCTTTATACCCCCGCTGTTTGGCATCCGGCGTGCGGGCAAACAGTTTGCGCAGCTCGTCATGCACGTTGGCATACGTTGCCACGGTGGAGCGCACGTTAATCCCAATGGGGGTGGCATCAATGAGTTTAACTTGCTCAATGCCCGGCGCTTGCACGGCGCGCACATGGGCCGGGAGCGGCGCATGGCGCACTTGCGCATCCAACGCGGGCACTAAACTTTCCAATACTAACGTGGTTTTGCCGGAGCCGGACACGCCGCTTACCACCGTCAGCCGCCCTTTGGGGATTTCTATTTCCAACGGTTTTACCGTGTGAATAGGCCCGGTAGACAAACGGATTTTGCCTTGCGCAAACAGTTCTTCCGCAGGCACTTTTTCCCACACCCGGGGCGGCGTATTCCCGGTTAAAAACGGCCCGATTTTGGAATTTTTATTATGGCTGACATCCGCCAGCGTGCCTTGCGCAATTACATAGCCGCCGTTGGCGCCGGCTTGGGGCCCCATTTCCACAAACCAATCGGCCGAGGATAAAATTTGGGTATCGTGGTCCACCAACACAACGGAGTTGCCGTCCGCAATTAAATCTTGCATAACGCCTTTTAAGCCCACAATGTTAGACGGGTGCAAACCGATAGACGGCTCATCTAGCACATACAAAACGCCGGTGGTGCGGTTGCGCACCGCCCGCGCCAACTGCATCCGCTGGCGCTCCCCGGTGGATAGGGTGGCGGAGGCGCGGTCCAGGGTTAAATACCCCAGGCCCAAATCCATTAGCCGCCGGGAGGCGGACAAAAAAGCCTCCGCAATATTTTGCGCCATTTCGTGCATTTCAGCGGGCATAGTAGCGGGAACGGCCGCCACCCATGCGGTTAAATCCACCAATGTTTTTTGGCAGACGTCCGCCAAGTTTAGGCCGCCTACACGCGGGGCGCGGGCCGCCGCACTCAAGCGGGAGCCGCCGCAATCCGGGCAGGTTTCGCGTTTCAAAAATTTTTCCACCCGCTTCATGCCTTGCTCGTCCTTTACCTTTGCCAACGCATTTTTTACCGTATAAACGGCGTTGTAAAAGGTAAAATCCAATTCGCCCGCCTGGTTTGTTTTTTTGGCTTTATAAAAAATGCGCTTTTTTTCCGCCGGGCCGTGATACACAATTTCTTTTTCCTGCGGGGATAAATCCTTAAACGGCACGTCCGTCCGCACGCCCATGGCGCGGCAAACGTCCGTCATTAAAGACCACATTAAACTGTTCCACGGAGCCACGGCGCCTTGGTCTATGGTTAAATTTTCATCCGGCACTAAGGTAGCCATATCCACGTTCCACACGGTGCCGGTGCCGTCGCAAGCCGGGCAGGCGCCCTGGCTGTTAAAAGCCAGTTCTTCGGCACTGGGGGCATAAAAATCCGCGCCGCACTCCGGGCAGTGGAGCATTTTTCCGGCCGCCACCGCCAACGAAGGCGCCACATAATGCCCGTTGGGGCAACGGTGGTTAGCCAGGCGGGAAAACATCAACCGCAAGCTGTTGAGCAGTTCCGTACCTGTACCAAAGGTACTGCGCAAGCCGGGCACGCCGGGGCGCTGGTGCAGGGCCAACGCGGCGGGCACATATAAAACTTCGTCCACCTGCGGGCGGGCGGCTTGGGTCATGCGGCGGCGGGTATAGGTGGAAAGCGCCTCCAAATACCGTCGCGAGCCTTCCGCATACAGCACGCCTAACGCCAAAGAAGATTTGCCGGAGCCCGAAACCCCGGCAATACCTACGATTTTATTTAAGGGAATATCTACATCTATATTTTTGAGATTATGCACCCGCGCACCGCGGATTTTGATTTTCTCAACCATAACAGGCTCCTATCGGACGGACCGCCGGAAAATTAAGGTTAGAGCATTTTGGGGTCCGCGGTTGCCTTTTTGGGGGCCGGCAACAGGGCAAACATCAGATAAGTTTTGAATAGTTCCAGCATAAAACAGGCCGACACAAGCACATATTTATTCCTGCACGGTTAAAACGTGGAAAGTATAATACATTCTACCCACAAACCGCACCAACAGAGAAAACGTATAATCCGCATTACTGCACAGGGGCAAAAACTCTTGCCAATATTTTCCACCGCCCATATTTTTTAGGAAATCATCGTTTAATGTGAACCCTTTAACAAGATATTCCCGTAACATTTAGGTAGCCCATATACGAAAAGTGTATCTTGCACAGTCCGCACTCTATAGCCTACGGCTGGAATTACATCTAAATTGTAATAAGTAACTTCGCGCTCGATTTGTCTATTCCCCTCTTTTTGAACTATTCGGAATTTCCGAACAGTTGCCGTTTCATGCAATTCTCCCTCTTCGAAGATATGCTTAATGCGCTCACTAATATTAGCTTTACTTGACTGGAATAACTGCTTGGGTCAGCCATACAGTTTTATCGGCCAATGTAACTTCTATCTTCGGTTTGCTAAATGATAATGTCAGTATCTTGGGGCACAGTTAAATCTTAAAAAGTCCTTTTATTTATGTTACCATAATTTGGAATACAAGTGGCATAGACTAAAATATGGCAGGTTTGGGTATGATTTTCAATAAGAACTCTTTTTATATGCTAGTTTGGTGCACCTTTAAACCCCAACCTTTGAGAAGTAAAAAGGAATTAAAAATGTCCTAAAATGTACACCAAAAGGATGGTACACTATAACGGACTTCTGCTCGTCGGTAGTTTTATGCTTTTCCTACGGTGTTTCTGGAGCAAAATTAGAACAAAAAGTATATATTGTTAGTGGACCCTGTATGGTGTACAGTAAACGCTAAAATTCTTCTTTTTCTCGTCGAGAAAAGTGTAAATATACACGATTTTTCTGCAAACTATATCCGCACAGCTTAAATTCCCGAAATTTTTTTACATACTATAATTATTACTTCTCGTCGAAGAAGTATAAAAACTACTAAAAAAATTTCCGAAAACTATGAATATACTGGTCACAATTTGGACACTATATCCGCGTGGTTTTTCCGATTACTAGGAAACGATTTCTTGCGCTTTTATTATGCCTTGTGCGCTTTTTGGTCATAGTAGTTCTGTAAATATTTTATAATGAAAGCATGAAGAATAAACCGAACCCTAACACCATTTTTCCATTACCGAATATTAACACACTTACATTTGTAAAACCTACGATTAAAAATCCGAATATCGTTGTAGGCGATTTTACTTATTTTGCGGATACTGACTTTGAGAAACACGTTACGCACCATTATGATTTTATTGGCGATAAACTCATTATCGGTAAATTCTGCCAAATTGGTGCAGGGGTAGAGTTTGTGATGAACGGGGCAAACCACCAGATGAACGCCGTATCTACTTACCCTTTTTACATTTTCGGCTCTTGGGACCAATCCGCACCCTCTAAAGAAGACCTTCCGTTCAAAGGCGATACTGTTGTTGGCAATGATGTGTGGATTGGGCAAAACTCCACAATACTCCCAGGCGTGCATATTGGCGATGGGGCGATTATCGGTCTAAACAGCGTGGTAACTAGAGACGTGCCACCTTACACCATTGTGGCCGGAAACCCTGCTAAAACCGTCAGAAAACGCTTTGATGACGAATTGATTGACCTGCTACTCAAACTTAAATGGTGAGACAAGAGCATAGAAGAAATCAATGCACTTATTCCGCTTCTCTCTTGTAGTGATTTAGCCAAAGTAAAGCAAGAAATTAAACCCCTTGTGCATTAAAGCTACCCCGCCTACTTTTGGACACTATATTTTGGTTAACTTTGACAACTTATGTATACAAAGCTATACAAACGCTCGGCAGAAAAATGGCAGAAAGTAGCGATTTCGCAAAAAAAGCAAAAAAGTGTATATTCTTAGTGGACCCTCTATGGTGTACAGTAAATGATAGTTTTCTTTGTATTTCTCGTCGGTAAATGCCGAAATATACCCACAAAACATGGCTCCACTATCCGCACAACCAAAATTTGCTTAACTTCTGTACTTGCGAGATTCTCCATTTCTCGTCGCAGAATAATAAAAAGTTGTGAAAAATTCTTGTAAAACTATGAAAGCAATGGCCCCTTTTTGGGCACTATAAAATTCCGAGACACAAAATGGAATACAGAATGCCTTCTTAAGTAAATACATTTATCTACTAGTTTTACCTGATTCCATTTACTTATTATTCTTTTGAGTTTTACTTGCAATACCCAATTTCTCTGCGAAACTTCGGTTTCTAATTTCCGCTCTATCGGCTAATCC
>UQFW01000068.1 GCA_900540405.1 Candidatus Avelusimicrobium faecicola
TATTTGACAGACGGCTCCCCAAATGTTATGATATGAGTGTTCTAGAAAGAGCGGCTTGGCAACAAGCCGCTCTTTACTTAATAGGGCGCCTAGCCGCCCCGCAAGGACTTACGCTTATGATGAGAGACCCTAAAACAATAGAAGAAACCGTAGCCAAAGCCCTGGAACAGCAAAATGTGGAACTGGTGGATTTAGTCATCCAAAACCAGGGCCGTAAAAAACTGCTCCAGTTTTTTGTGGATAAAGAAGGCGGCGTCACGCTGGACGACTGCGGCGAACTTTCCGATAAAATTGACTCCATTTTGGAAATGGAAAACCTGATAGACGGCGCGTATATTCTGGAGGTATCTTCCCCCGGGGTACACCGCGTGCTTAAAAAGCCGGCCCACTATAAACGCTTTGTAAACGAGCGCGTAAAAGTAATCTTAAAAACCCCGCTTAACGGGCTCGGTTTTTTTACCGGGAACATCACCGCGGCGGACGACACCGGTTTCACTCTGGCAGACGGTTCCAACACCTACCGTTTTGAATACGATAACATCAAAAAAGCCACGCTGGACCCCGTTTTGGAGTTCTAGCCAACCCGGTACCGGGGCAAAATTCAGCTCCGGCACCTCATTAAATTAAGGAGATTATCCCCCCATGGAAGCAAAAGATTTAGTAATGGCCTTGGAAGGCCTTGAAAGAGAAAAAAATATCAAACGCGAAGATATTTTGAAAACCATTGAAGACGCCCTGGTTTCCGCCCTGCGCAAAAACTTGGGTAAAACCGCGCAAATCAGCGCTAAGATTGATACGGAAGCCGGCTCCATTAAAGCGTTCCAAACCTTAACGGTGGTGGAAACCGTCACCAACCCGGAAACGGAACTGGACGTGGAACAGGCCAAAGCCTATACCAAAAACCCCAAAGTGGGCGACGTCGTCACCAACACGTTGGACGTGGAAGACTTTTCCCGCATTGCGGCGCAAATTGCCAAACAGGTGCTTATCCAAAAGGTGCGCGGCATTGAGCGCGACAACTTTTATAAAGAATTCAAACCCCGCGAAGGCGAAGTGATTACCGGCTCCGTGCGGAGATTTTCCGACCGGGATATTATTGTGGACCTGGGCAAAGTGGAAGCCATTTTGCCGTACTGCGAACAAATTAAAAAAGAACGCTATGTAAACGGCTCCCGCGTAAAAGCCATTATCGCCAAAGTGCTGAACCAGAACGACCTGGCCAACGTGGGTGATGACCCGGTGCTTTCCCGCTACAAATCGGCCGCGTTCAAAATGGATAAAGGCCAGCGTGGGCCGTACGTTATTTTGTCCCGCACCAGCCCCAAATTTATGGAAGAATTGTTCAAGGTGGAAGTGCCCGAAATCAGCGAAGGGATTGTGGAAATTAAAAACATCCAGCGTGACCCGGGTTTCCGCGCCAAAGTAATGGTATCCAGCATTGACCATAAAATTGACCCGATTGGTACCTGCGTGGGTATGCGCGGCATCCGCATCCGTGCGGTTATGAATGAACTTTCCGGCGAACGCATTGATTTAATTAATTATTCGGACGATATTTCCACCGTTTTGATGAACGCGATTGCCCCCGCCAAAGCCAGCTATGTTAAGTTGGAAAGCGTGAGCGACAAAAAAGCCACTATCATTGTGCCGGACGACCAACTGGCTATTGCCATCGGTAAAGATTGGCAAAACATCAAACTGGCCAGCAAGCTGACCGGGTGGAATTTGGAAGTAAAGAGCGAATCCCAAAAAGCGCAGGAAGGCAAGGAAGCCAACGAACAAATCCAAGCGGCTTTGGCCGACGTGGAAGGCATTGGCCCCAAAATGGCGGAAGTGTTGCAAAAAGCCGGGTTTACCACGGTTGACAAAATCGCGTCCGTAGAGCCGGAACACTTAGCCACCTTGCAAGGCGTGGGCGAAAAAACCGCCGCTAAAGTAATTGAAAGCGCTAAAAAATATCTGGCTGAAAAAGAAGCCAAGGCCCAAGAGGCCCAAACCGGGGAGGTAAATGATGAGCATAACGAAGAAGCCAACTAATACCGAAGAAGACACCACCTCTCCTAAAAAGAAAACAGCCGCCAAAAAACCTGCGGTTAAAAAAACGGCCGCCAAAAAAACGGGCGAAACCAAAACGGTAGCCAAAAAAACTACCACCCGCAAAACGGCCGCTAAAAAAACGGGCGAAACCAAAACGGCGGCTAAAAAAACCGCCACGCACCGCACCGCGCACAAAACGGTAAAAACCGCCGCGCCGCAAGCGGCCGCCCAAACGCAAGCCGCGCCTGCGCCGCAAACGGCCGCCAAGGAAGCCGCCCCGGTAAAAGCCGCTCCCGCCAAAGTGCAAGCGGCGGCCCCGGTGCAAACGCCCAAACCGGCCCCCGTGCAAACGCCCAAACCGCAGGAAACGCACGCCGATAAGCCCCAAACGGCTCCGGCGCCGCGCCCGGAAGTAAAACCGGCCCAACCGCAGGCTCAAGCGCCCAAACCGGCCCCGGCTCACACGCCGCACGCCCAAGAGGCGCGCCCGAACCCGCAGGCCAATAACCGCCCGCAAGGGCAAGGCCATTTGGACAGGCACGGCCATTTCAAGCCGGAACAAGCGCCCGCCCCGGTAAAGGATTCCAAAAAAATCCGCATTGTGGGCACGCCTACGGTCAAAGAACTGGCCGAAAAAATGAACTTTAAGATTAACGATTTTATCAAAAAGCTCATGGGCCTGGGCGTATTTGCTACTATCAACCAAAGATTAGACAAAGATATGATTGAGTTGATTTTAAGCGAATGTGGTTTTGAAGCCGAAATGGCCGAAGAAGAACTGGACCAGGAAACCCTGCACATTATGGAACAGCAGGACGACCCGGCCTCTTTACAGCCGCGCAGCCCGGTTATTACCATTATGGGCCATGTGGACCACGGTAAGACCAGTTTATTAGATGCTATCCGCAGCTCCCATGTGGCCGAGGGCGAAGCGGGCGCCATTACCCAACACATTGGCGCGTACCGCGTAAAAACGCCGCGCGGCTCGCTGACGTTTTTGGATACCCCCGGTCACGAGGCGTTTACTGCCATGCGTGCGCGCGGTGCCCAAGCCACGGATATTGTGGTGTTGGTCGTTTCCGCCACCGACGGTATTATGCCGCAGACCATTGAAGCTATGGAACACGCCAAAGCCGCCGGCGCGCCGATTATCGTGGCCATTAACAAAATTGACCTGCCCGGTGCCAATCCGGACCGCGTAAAGCAGGATTTGGCTTCCCGCGGGCTGGTGCCGGAAGAATGGCAAGGCAACACCATTTTTGTAGAAATTTCGGCCAAGAAGAAAATTAACATTGATAAACTGCTGGAAATGATTTCCCTGCAAGCGGAAATGATGGAATTAAAAGCCAACCCGAACCGCTTGGGCGTGGGGGTCATTTTGGAATCCAAACGCGACAATAAACGCGGTGTGGTAGCCACGGTACTGGTGCAAAAAGGCACCATGAAAGTAGGCGACCCGTTTATCGTGGGAACCAGCTATGGGCGTATCCGCGCGCTCATTGACGAAAATTCCCAACGCTACCAAAAAATCGGCCCCAGCGTGCCCGCCGAAGTATTGGGCATCAGCGGGGAGCCGCCGCAAGTGGGCGACACGCTCTACATTATGGAAAGCGAAAAAGAAGCCCGCTACGCCGCCGAAAAACGCAAATTGGCGCAAAAGGAAGACAGCCAGGCGCACCGCAAGCAAGTTTCTTTAATGAACTTGGGTAAAGACGAGCAAGGCAACCGCGTTAAAAAGTTGCAAATCATCTTAAAAGCGGACGTGCAAGGCTCCATTGAAGCCATTAAAGACGCGCTGTTGCGTATTCCGTCCGACGAGGTGGAATTAGATATTATCTTATCCGCCCCGGGCAACATTAACGAGTCCGACATCTTGCTTGCCAAAGCCAGTAATGCGGTGGTAATCGGTTTCCATGTGGACGTGGAAAACAAAGCCCAGGCAGAAGCCGAACGCGAAGGCATAGAAATCCGCCTGTATACCATTATCTTTGAATTGTTGGAAGATATTAAAGCGGCCATGGAAGGCTTGTTAGAGCCGGACGTGGTGGAAACGCTGATTGGCTCGGCCACTATTAAGAAAGTTATGAAGTTAAGCTCCGGCTTGATTTCCGGCTCTTTGGTGGATAGCGGCAAAATGGTGCGCGGCTATGAGGTGCGCATTAAACGCGGCGGGCAGGAAATTGCACGCGGCCGCATAGAAGGGCTTAAACGCTTCAAAGATGATGTAAAAGAAGTGGATAAAGGGTATGAATGTGGTATTTTGATTGGAGGCTACAAAGGCGTTGCCGAGGGTGACGTGATTGAATGTTTCCGCAAAGATAACATTACCCGCCGGATTAAAATGTAATTTTAATCCTAGGACAGATTAAACATAAAGCCCTGCCGCAAGGCGGGGCTTTTTATGTACTCGCGGGCACATTACCCGCCGGATTAAAATGTAATTTTAATCCCAAAACTGTTTGAAACATAAAGCCCTGCCGCAAGGCGGGGCTTTTTATGTACTCAGTTTATCGTCCGCTGGAAGAGCAAAACCTAGTGCTTCCGTTATTGCAACAGTGGCCAGCAGGGGTATCAAGTCCGCAGAAATCCGCGCATAATTCCATGCCGGCTTGGTTGATTGCTACGCAATCGACATTATCATTCTGATATTCGCGTAGCAAGTAATATTGGTATTGCAATGAAGGGTGCTCATCCTGGCCCTCAAACACACGAGACGCCGCCACATAACTGCCAGCAAAATCGCGAGAAGTCAGCTCTATATCAAACCCGTTTCCACCCGCACCTGTCTGAGGGTCACCTTTAGTATAGTAGTGAGCGCCGCTTGCACCTTTCGGGGAAACATCTAACCCCTGAAACTCTCCCGCATAATGGTTGGTTTGCATAAACTTGCGGCGTTGGGCTTTAACAATACTATCCATGAGCGTGACGGCCTCCGTCATGCGGGAGCGTTCCACTGCCTTAAAATATTGCGGCATAGCCATAGCGGCTAAAATGCCTATAATCAGTACAACCACTAATAATTCAATCAGCGTAAAGCCGCCTAAACGGCTTATATTTGCGTTTTTCATGTAAAACCTCATTTTTTGATAAATTTTG
>UQFW01000069.1 GCA_900540405.1 Candidatus Avelusimicrobium faecicola
GGCGGGCTCCGCCAACGAAACCGCCAATAAACTGGAATTAAAAACGTATTATTCTTTGGGCACCCAGCAGATTACAAAAGATAACGGCAAAGGCAATTTTTTACTGCGGGTCATGGATGCCAACGGACAGGAGCTTTCTATTCCAACCTATACCGGGTCCACCCTTACTTACCCCACCAATATTGTTATGGATTTTGACAACGGTGTTTTTTACTTGCAGGAACGCTTTGCGGATGCCTCTTTGTATAAAACAACGCCGGTGTCCTCGTACAACCGCACGTTTAAGGTGGAGTATACTTCCAAGGTAAAAACGTATTTTATTGAGTCCGATATTGTCGTCCAGTCCGAAACCGTCAAACTCAACGGGCGCAAATTAACCCGCAATAATGATTATTATATTGATTATACGTCCGGTTTTATCACCTTTTACAAGGGGGATGACATTACGGATTCTTCCGTCATTGACATTACTTACGATACACTCAACGGCAGTAGTTCCAATAACTCCGTTATCGGCGGGCGGTTGGATTATAAACTGTGGGATAAAATCAAAATGGGTGCCACCGTTTTGCAAGAGGGGTGGGATAAGCCGTCCTCCGTGCCGCAGGTGGGCAATTACAGCAAGGATTTGTTAGTGTACGGGGCGGATATTAACGGCAAGGATATTAAACTTTCGGAGGCGGTATCGGTAGACTTCGGCGCCGAGGTGGCCCAATCGCGCAGTAATCCCAACCAATTCGGCTATGCCATGGTGGACAGTATGAACGAAACGAGCATCCAAACCGCCGGCTCCAAAATTTTTAGGGATTGGATTATTGCCGCCAACCCGACGAGCGACAAACCCGCCTTTTGGGGTAGTATGGCGTGGGATACGCAGGATGTGTCTTCGCTGGAAATCAACCCCAACGCGAGTGGCAATTCCAACGATAAACAGCAAGTTTTGGTGCTGAATTATGATTTTTCCAAAGCTACCGGGGCGTATGCGGGGCATGACGAAGTTTCTATCGTTTATCCGCTTTCCGCCAGCGGGGTGGATTTATCCGATAAAACCTCTTTTGACTTAACCGTAAAAGGCCAAACCAACGGCCCGCTGATTAACGTGACCTTCGGTAATATTAACGAAGATTCCGATAACAGCGGCGGTATGGATACCCAATGCGCCACCGGCGCACCCAAGACGGAAGATGTTTTGTGCCGCAACAGTTTGGCCCCTAGCGAAGACATCGGCTGGGAATACAAAGACCCGGACGGCACCCTCCACCGCTATAATCCGTTTGTAAACAACATTTATAACCCGGAATCCCAACCCAACGGGCGCATTGATACGCAGGATTTGAACGGCAACAATAAAATGGACGGGGAAGATTCTTCCGTTGGGGGCAACTTCGGGTTCTCCGGGGTGTCGGCCGGGATGAACACCCCCATTAGCGGGCTAACAAATGGGGAAATTAATTTTAACGGTTGGAAAACCTTTGTGACCCCGCTGAATATTCCCCCGGCGGATAAAAGCAAATGGACGGCCGTGCGCCACTTGCGTATTACCCTTAAAAAAGGCCCCAACACCGCCACCAAAGGGCAAATTAAAATTGCCACGGTGGCATTATCCGGCACGGCGTGGAATGTGCCGGACGGTACGGACCCGGACGAGTTTCAGGTGGCGGGCATTAACAACGTGGATAATGCCGACTATGAGCCTATTTTCAGCGCCTCCGGCGACGGCAAAGAAGTGTTTAACTATCTGTACGGCTCTATTGATAACTTGAAAGAAGCCACGGATTCCGCCAACGCCAAAGACCAAGCCTTAAATATCACGTTTAATACTACCGCGTTGCCGGAAGTGAACGACTCCGCCGCCCCGCCCGATTTAACCGGGGAGCGCTACGCCAGCCGCAACTTTTCCACCATGGATTTTACCCAACATAGGCAAATGCGCTTTTTACTGCACAGCCAAGCGGCTAATGCCGGCTCCCAGTTCTTCCTAAAAGTAGGTACGGAAGAAAATTACGACAAAGTAGTCGTGCCGTTGGATTACACGGGGTGGCGTTTAATTTCCCTAAATATGGTAGATACAAACGGGGATGCTATCCCGGATGCGTTTGAAGATGCCTCTGACTCTTCTTATGGGGTAAAGGTGTACCGCCACCGCAAAACAGGCGGCGTGATGAATTTTAAGAAAGTCAGTTTAATGGTATCCGGGGTGCAAAAAGGGGTCGGACAGACGGGCTCGGCGGGGGAGGTGTGGCTCAATGTGATACACTTGGCAGAAACCATTATCCAACGCGGCGAAGCGTATAAGGGCGAAGTGGCCGTTAAGTGGGACGGTTGGGGCAGTGCCGGGGCCAAATACAAACATAAAGACGATAATTTTGAAACGCCGCTTTCCGTTTCCAAAAACCAGGAAACCACGGAAGAAGAATATTTTGTAAAAGTGGATAAAATAGAAGAATTCCCCATGCAGGCCACCCTTACGCGCAGTACCATTACCACGCCCAGTATTGAGGACACGACCGATTACAACACCGTCAGCCTGTTAGATAAAGGCAAGGTGGAACGCCAACGCGCGGTGGTGCGCGGGGATTTTATCAAGGATAATTTACCCAAAGTGGGGTTGGAATATACCCTGGAAACGGCCGATTATAATTTGCTGAAACGCAAAGACGATTCCCGCACTTACGGCGTAAGCGTAAGCCATACGGCGCCGTCTTTCAAAAACATTAATGCCGGCTATTATTTTACCAATGCCAAAATTGATTATGATAAATCCATGCACTCCGCTTCCAACTATAATACGGACGAAGACACCCAAAAAATGAATGTGAAAGTAAATTACCAGCCCACCAATAATTTTAACTTTGTGCCCAGCTATAACCTTTCCAAAAGTACCGAAGAACGCACCGCCTACGCAAGCGGCACGGCCCAATATAACAAATACCCCAAAGCCCTCAACCAAAGCACCGGGTTCACCAGCACTTGGAAGGTAGCCTCCTGGTTGGCGCCGTCTTTCAGCTATAATATTTCCACGACTGAAAACAACAACTTAACCGCCAAAACCGTCACGGCTTCCGGCACGCGGGAAACGGTGGGTATCGGGGATGTTAAATCCATTAACCGCAATGCGGACGGCGGGATTTCGCTTACCTTAAACGGCAACGAACTAATGCCCAACAGCAAATTATTCAGCACGTTTGTTATTTCCAACGCGTTCCGCGTGCAGGATGCGGACTCCTGGAGTGATGTGGACAGCGGCTTTGATTCCCGCAAAGAATTATGGATACGCCGTTCCATGCACGGGGTGGGGCGCTACGGCTACCGCAGTACCATGACGCTGCGCGATACGTTTACTTCTTCCCAGCGGTGGAGCCCGCTTTCCCGCTACGAATTTAACGGCGCGATGGCTCCGCTTAAAACCATTTCCGTTATTAACAACTTCAGCTACACCACCCAAACCAACAACCAAACCGGCACGGAGTACGACTCCGTCAGCCAGACGTTGCCGGATTTGGTGTTTTCCATTTCTGACCTGGAAAAATTCTTTTATGCCGGCTCGTGGTTAAGCTCCACCAACCTTAAATTGCGGTATAGTTTAATCAAGCAGGAAACGGAAAATTCCGAAGATAAAGACCAAACGGCGTACGGTGGTGACCTGCGCTTTATGCTGTTCAACTTTTTTGACAGCGTGGTGAATTATACGCGCAAAACGTCCGACTCTACCGACTTGCGTGCCCATACCAGTTTGGAACGCTACGATGATACCGACATTTCTGCCCAGACCTCTTTTTATATCGGCTCTATGCGTTTAACGCCCAAAATTGTGCATAGCACGCATGATAAATGGCTGGTGGGTAAACTCAACGAAAGCACCAAAGAAACCACCCCCAGCTTAAATATGCGTTGGGATTTTAACATTCCGCGCGGGGTGCGCCTGCCGTTTATCAACCGCGTTTACAACGCCACCAACCGCGTGATTTGGAACACCAGTATCAGCTATACGGATAAATCTTCCCCGGTGGAAGTGAGCGATAACTATGAAAAATATGATTTAACCACTTCGCTGGATTATGAAATGTCCCAAAATTTGCGTTTTAATGTTTCCGGCGGCTACACGCGCTTAAAACACGCGTATGTGCGCACGGAAGATTACGATTCTTACAATTTTGCCGCCAACATTACGGTACAATTTTAATGCTATGATACGCGCTAAAAAACTGCTTCCTGCGGCCCGGTTTACGGGGGAACTCCTTTTACATATCCTGTTCCCGCGTACTTGTTTTGCGTGCGGGGCCGATTTGCCCTTTAGGTATGCAGACCCGCTTTGCCCGGCTTGCCGCGGCGCGGTGCGTGTGCCGGGGCCGCTTATCTGCCAACGCTGCGGAACGGTTTTGCCGTCCGGCGGGGCGCATTGTGCGCGGTGCCGCGGCAGTAAAGGTAAAAAATTTAAGTGTAAAATAATTCGCTCCGCCTGGCTGTTCGGCCCGCAGAGCCGCGCGCTCATTCATGCGTTTAAGTATTCCGGCTATGCGTTTCTGGCGGACTATTTGGGCGCGCAAATGGCCCAACGGTTTAAGGAATTGCCGGAATTGGCGGGGGCGCAGGTGGTTGTGCCGGTGCCGTTATATCCCAAACGGCAGAAATGGCGCGGGTATAACCAATCGGAACTGTTGGCCCGGGCGTTTGCCCGTAAGGTACATTTGCCGGTGGAAAGCCGCTGTTTGGTGCGCGTGCGGGATACGGCCGCGCAAGCCAAACTGCACCGCCAAGAGCGGTTGGATAATATGTCCGGCGCGTTTGCCGCCACGGCGGACGTGCGCGGGAAAACGGTTTTACTGATAGATGATGTGGCAACGACGGGGGCGACGCTGGAGGGGTGTGCGCAGGCGTTGAGGGAGGGGGGAGCGAAGAGAGTGATAGCCTACACCCTGGCCCGCGAACCCTAATGAATGATAACGGCTGGTGGTAAGTTAGGATTTTAATGCGCGGGGAACAAAATAACATTTTGTTCCCCGTTCGCATTT
>UQFW01000070.1 GCA_900540405.1 Candidatus Avelusimicrobium faecicola
CGAAACCGATAGAAATTCTGGCCGCCGCCCTGGGTTTAGCCGCGCTGTCCGCCGGCGTTTTTGCCTTGCAAAAATTTTTATAATAAATCTCTTATAACTTTTTCCCCAACGCAACAAGGCCGCGCGGTAAAGCGCGGCCTTATAAAACGCAATAAAAACCTTTATTTTTTCGGCGGAACCTGTTTTGCCGCTTCCCGCACCGCTTGGCGCACGGCTTGCGTGGCGGCAAACTTCGGGTCCATGCGTTTGGCTAACCCCACCACACTTTGTAATTGGGCGGGCCGCATTTCCACCAGTTCGTCCAATGTTGCCAAAGTTTGTTCCACCCCAAACTGTTCTTGCGGGGCAGAAACCAACAATTTGCGGAACTCACTATCCCGCAAGCGTTGCATAGCCAACGGATTATTGGCGTTTTCTATCGCCGCGCCCATTAAAATACCCAACGAGCGTTTGGAAGAAAAATCCTGATACGCCAAAATGGCGCTGGATACCGCCAACGCAGGTTTAGATTTAACGGACATCACATACGCCAGCGTAAGCTCCTTGCCGCCCGCTTGGTCCAGTTTGGCGCGCAATAAATCCAACTTGGCCGGAATGGCTTTTTGCAACAGCTTAAACTGTTGGGCGCTCATTTCCGTAGAGGTAAAGGCCGAGCCCGCCAGCCCCACCATCACCGCCACCATCATTAAGTTTAATAAAATTTTTCTCATAACCCCTCCACTACTATAAGGATTACAAAAAAACGCTCTTTTTTCAAGGCTGAAAAATGAAGTATGGTTTACTATTTCCCTTAAAAAATACGCAAAAACAGTGCGCCAATGCCCGGCCCGCAAAATCCCCCAAAATGCCAAAAGGGAGCCCCCTAAGAGGCTCCCTTTGTAAAACATTTACAACCGTTGTTATTTGGCTTCGGAAACGGCCACCGCTACGGCTACCGTCGCGCCTACCATCGGGTTGTTGCCCATACCAATCAGGCCCATCATTTCCACGTGCGCAGGCACAGAGGAAGAACCCGCAAATTGGGCGTCGCTGTGCATACGGCCCATGGTGTCGGTCATACCGTAAGAGGCAGGGCCGGCGGCCATATTGTCCGGGTGCAGGGTGCGGCCGGTGCCGCCGCCGGACGCCACGGAGAAATATTTTTTGCCGTTTTCGGTAGCCCACTTTTTATAGGTACCGGCCACCGGGTGCTGGAAGCGGGTGGGGTTGGTGGAGTTGCCGGTAATGGAAACATCCACGCCTTCGTGGCGCATAATGGCAACGCCTTCGTTTACGTCGTCGGCACCATAGCATTTCACTTTGGCGCGGTCGCCGTCGGAGAAGGCTTTTTCGCTTACGATTTTCAATTCGCCCGTTTTGTAGTTATATTCCGTTTCCACGGAGGTAAAACCGTTAATGCGGGAGATGATGTAAGCGGCATCTTTACCCAAACCGTTCAAAATAACGCGCAAGGGTTCTTTGCGCACTTTGTTGGCGGTGCGGGCGATACCAATGGCACCTTCCGCCGCGGCAAAACTTTCGTGCCCGGCCAAAAAGCAGAAGCATTTGGTCTTTTCGCTTAACAACATGGCGCCCAAATTACCGTGGCCGAGGCCCACGGCGCGTTGGTCGGCTACGGAGCCGGGAATGCAGAAGCTCTGCAAGCCCACACCGATTTTTTCGGCCGCTTCCGCCGCCGTTTTTACGCCGCTTTTCAAAGCAATCGCCGCGCCGACGGTGTAAGCCCAAACGGCGTTATCAAAAGCAATAGGTTGAATACCGCGGACGATTTTATCCACGTCCACACCGTGTTTGGTGCAAATATCCTTGGCTTCTTCCAAGGAGGCAATACCGTATTCTTTCAGTACGGCATTGATTTTATCAATTCTTCTTTCGTATCCTTCAAACGTAATCATAATAATATTCTCCTGGGCTTACTCTTTGCGGGGGTCAATTTTCTTGACGGCTTCGTTAAAGCGGCCATAGCTGTTGACGTTCTTTTCAAACGCGGTTTTGGGGTCTTCGCCTTTCTTAATGGCATCCATCATTTTGCCCAGGTTTACAAATTTATAACCGATGATTTCGTTGTTTTTATCCAAACCGAGTTCCAACACATACCCTTCGGCCATTTCCAGGTAGCGGGCACCTTTGGCTTGCGTACCGTACATGGTACCAATCTGGGAGCGGTGGCCTTTGCCCAAGTCTTCCATACCGGCGCCAATCGGCAAGCCGTCGTCGGAAAACGCGCTCTGCGTGCGGCCGTACACAATTTGCAGGAAAAGTTCGCGCATAGCGGTATTAATCGCGTCGCAAACCAAGTCAGAGTTCAAGGCTTCCAAAATGGTTTTACCGGGCAGGATTTCGGCAGCCATGGCGGCAGAGTGCGTCATGCCGGAGCAACCCAAGGTTTCCACTAAGGCTTCTTTAATTACGCCGTTTTTTACGTTGAGCGTAAGTTTGCAAGCGCCCTGTTGGGGGGCACACCAACCCACACCGTGGGTTAAACCGCTAATATCGGTAATTTGTTTGGCTTTGACCCATTTACCTTCTTCAGGAATCGGGGCCGGCTCATGCTTGGCGCCTTTGCAGACGCAGCACATATTCTGTACTTCAGGGGTGCATTTTTCGCAGCTCATGAGAGTCTCCTATATAAAAATAAATCTTTCCCATATATTTTACCAAATACGCACGCAGAAAACACACATTTTCCCCAGTAAAAAAAAGCGGCCCGCACCGCAGGCCGCCTGGTAAAAACCATTAATGGGTTTGGTAGCTATCCAAAATTTCGCCAAAATATAAGGTGTGATAGTCACCGGGCTCTTTTTCGTACCAAAGCTCTTTGATGGCTTTGTCTAAATCTTGCGCCGACATAGTGGTTTTATACAGCACTTTACATTCATAATGGTACCCGGGCACGGCCAAGCGCGGGGTTTCAATTTTGCGTGCCGGAGCCACCGTCAAACCGCAGGCGGCCAGTTTATCCATGTTCCGGCCGGATTTAGTACCGCAAATTTGCAACGCTTCCGGCAAGTCCTGCGTGGGAAAAGTGACCGTAAATTGGCCGGTTTTTTCCAACAAACCGTGCGTAAAGCGGTTCTGGCGTACCAAGGCCGTAAATATCGGCAAGCGCCACATATAGCCGATACTGCCCCACCCGATAACCATGGTGTTTACTTTACCGCCAAAAGCGGTGGTTAAAAACGCGCCCTTTTTCATCAAATCCAGTTTTTGCTGGGCGTCGGCATGATACGTTTGTTCTGTCATACTCATTCCCCCTTTTTAGTGTTGTTTATTATACCTTTCCTGTTAAGCGCGCGCAAGCCCTATAAATAAAAAACCCCCGCACGGGGCGGGGGTGTGAAAAACAATTTTGGATTATTTTTACTTGTTTGCGGCAGCTTGTTCCGCGGCCACGGCGGCGGATTCTTTACGCCAAGTGGTAGCAATACAAGCCATAGCAATCATACAAGCAATAATGCAGGAGAAATACACACCCTGCCAACCGTAATGTTTGCTGATAAAAGCGGCGCCCGTGCTGGAAAGCATAGCCCCGAAATACCCAAACATCCCGGTAAAACCGCACGCGGCGGAAACGGATTCCTGCACCGTCACGCGGGAAGCCTGTACACCGCCGGCCAAGTTTTGCGGGCCGTCCACAAAGAAGCCGATAAACGAGGCCAACAAGGACGTCCAGAAAAACTGGTTCGTGCCGGCCACTTTATAAAAGCCCCAGCAGCTGGCCGCCAAAATGACCAAGTAAATGATGTTCATTTGCGTACAGCGGCCTTGGAACCAGCGGTCGGCCAAGTAGCCCGCCACAATACCGCCGGGCATACCCAAAAAGGGCATCCATTTCATGGCGGAAACGGCTAATTCGTCGGAGAAGCCGCGTTCCTGCGTAAGGAACATGGTACCCCAGTCCAACGTGGCAAAGCGTACATAGTAAATAAAAATGTAAGAAATAGCCAACGCCCACAAGAACGGGTTTTTAAGCACGTGTTTCTTGAGGATTTCCCAGTGGGAAAGGTTGCTTTTTTCTTTTACGGGCATCACGTCGTGGCGGTATTCTTCAATAGGCGGCAAGCCCACGGTGGTGGGTTTATCGGTCAAGAAGAACAACAGGAAAATGCTGTAGCAAATACCCATAATGGCAGGTACCACAAAGGCCATGCGCCACGCATCAAATTTAAGCAGATAGGCAATTAATACGCCCACAAAGAACGCCCCAAAGGTATGGGAAGAAGACCAAAGCGTCCATTTGGTGGCTCTTTCCGAGGGAGAAAACCAATACACTAGCCCTTTAGCTACGGGCGGGAACCCCATAGACTGACACACCCCGTTAAGACCCCACAAAAGCGACGCCAAGAACACCAGCGGCAACGTAATGTGCATTTGGCCCAAAAACGCGTGGAACTGGGGCAAGAACGGAAACGCCAAGTTAATCAGAGAGGAGGCAAACAGCCCTAAAGCCATTACGCCGCGGATATTGCAGCGGTCTGCCATAACACCACTTAAAAATTTACCAATACCGTAGGTCAAATAAATGGTGGTACCGATATAACCAAGTTCAATAATGCTCAGGCCGAAGTTTTCGCTGAGGGCGGGTTTTACATAATCCAAGTTTTTACGGGTAAAGTAGAACAACGCATAACCGAAGTACATACCAAAAAACATTTTAATACGCCAGTTTCTGTACAGGCGTTTAATTTGTTTTTCATCTGTAAGGCGTTCGGCATCCGGCAACGGCTTCATAAAGTTAATTAACTTTGCGAACATACAGTCTCCTAATTTTGAATGCAAAAAGACACTCTTACCTTTTGCTCTCCGGCGCTGGCTTCCCGCCTGGGCGCTCCCTCGTTTAGAAAGTAAAGTAAGAGTTCCTTTATATAACAGCAGTGAAAGCAAACCTGTTGCTTACCTCATTATTATAACAAATATTTTCTGCCCGCAAACAGATTTTTACAGTAAAAAAAGCGGC
>UQFW01000071.1 GCA_900540405.1 Candidatus Avelusimicrobium faecicola
AGGGGGTCTTCTAAATGGAGCGGGCGAAGAGAATCGAACTCTCGTCTCAACCTTGGCAAGGTCGCGTTCTACCATTGAACCACGCCCGCGAAAATCTTTCTTTATTCCCAACAAAAATATTATAACAAATTTTATTTCAAAAGTATAGGTGCAATTTTTTTAAGGTACGGATTTCCCGCCACCGCCCGACGGACAGCCGGGTTTTTTTTCATTTCCGAAAGGTACTTGTTTTGGTTGATAATTTTAGCCGCAACTTGCGGATTTTGCCGGTAATACTGCCCGGATTTGCTAACCATTAAAAAGCCCATAAAGCGGCTTTTGCTGATGGCTGTAAGTAATTTTTCATCCCCCAACACGCGGCGGACGGTTTCGTTTTGGAAAAATTCGTCCATCGCGGCGGCATCTTCCACAAAAAGCCGCAATTCTTCCGGGTCGTTAAGCAGGTTGGCCGCGTCCGGGCGGGTGGTAAACGCTTTAATCATGGCTCCTTTGCCCAGTAAAAACGCCACCATTTCCGGGTCTCCCGCGTTGGATTCTATGTTGGAAGTCAACGCCCACGGCGCGGCGCCAATCGTTTGGTAATTGGAGTCGTTCATGGTTTGGAAGTTGTAGCGGCTGATGACCGGAATAGTAGTGCCTAAAGACGTCACGTTTACACTGCGGTCCTGCCCTTCTTGTATTTGCACATAGCGCACCCCGGTAGAGGGGTTAAATTCCCGGTCTACGCTTAATCCTTTCAGGTTGGCCGGGTCCAGGGAAGACGGGATGTTTTCCGCCTTGTTTTTGGCGGACAATATGAATAATAAAGAAATCACCAACGCCGCAAGTGTGACGCCCAACGCCACGGCCGGCATTTTATCCGCCCAGGTTTTGGGTTGTGCCGCCTTAATGGCCTGGGCTTTGGCGGCCTCGGCCTGGCGGGCTTGTTCGCGCACTACTTTTTGGGGCGTGCGTAAGCGTTTTTTTATTTCTTCTATATCCATATTCTTATTCTAACAAATCTGCCACCCAAAAAACACAGGCTCTATACTTGCTATAATAAAATTATGAAATCCCATACCGAATATTTACTCATTCACACGCCTGAACGGTACCAAATTGTAAACATTACCCCGCAGGTGGAGGCCGCTTTGGCTAAAAGCGGCATACAGGAAGGCTTGTGCCTGGTTAATTCCATGCACATTACTTCCAGCGTATTTATTAACGATAACGAACCCGGCCTGCACCGGGATTTTTTGCGCTGGACGGAGCGTTTGGCCCCTTATGGGGTGGATAAATACCAACATAACCTAACTGGGGAAGACAACGGGGATGCGCACCTCAAGCGCACGCTGTTAGGGCGCGAAGTGGTGGTAGCCGTCACCAACGGGCAGTTGGATTTCGGCCCTTGGGAAACCATTTTTTACGGAGAATTTGACGGCCAACGCGATAAACGCGTGCTGGTTAAAATTATTGGAGAATAACAATGAAGAAAACTATTTTTTATCACGATACGGATTGCGGCAACGTGGTTTATTACGCCAACTACTTAAAATATTTTGAAGAAGCCCGTACTTTATATATGGCCGAACGCGGCTTTAGCGTGCCGGCCCTCATGCAACGCGGGCTTTATTTTGTGGTGGCCCGGCAGGAAGTGGAATATAAATATTCCGTGCGCTATGCGGACGAAATAGATGTTTCCACCAAAGTTTTGGAAGTGTCTGATATTAAAATTGTGTTTGAAAACATCATCACCAACCAAAACGGCCGTTTATGCACCAAAGGCAAAACCACGTTGGTTTGTGTGGATAAAACCGGTATGCCTACCGCCATGGGCGCAGAGGTAAAAGCCGCCATGGCCCCTACTTTATAAAAACGCGTATGCCCGGTTTTCAGCACCCGGGAACAAAGGGCCCAGCGCGCCTCTGGGCCCAAAAGAAAATCAGCCTGGGCCCAAGGGCCCTGGTATCCCCTAGCCAAGAAGTTATACTGTAAGTAAGAGGAAACAATATGAACAAAAAACTTTTACTCGGCGTGTTGTTGTTGGTCAGTGCGGCCGCGGTGCAGGCGAAACCCTACCCGCGTGCGTATGATGTGCGCCAAGTTTCCTCGGTGGTGGAAAATATCCACTTCCACCGCACCGTTCATTTGGATAAAGAAGACCAATTCGGCTATACGCCGGTATTTGCCGCCGCCTTAAAAGGGGATGTACGCACCCTGGCTTTTTTACAGCGGATAGCCCCGGACGGCGCGTACCTGTTAAAAAAAGGGAAAGACGGCAACAACGTGTTTCATATTGCGCGTGACAAACAAACGTTCCAAGCGTTGGTGCGCTTCTTGCGCAAATTTTATCCGCAGGATTATCAGTCCCGCTTGCAAACGCTCTTATCCCAAAAAAATAATTTGAAAGAAACCCCGCTCCGCGCCCAGTTAAATTACGGCAAGACGGACGTTTTCTTAAAATACTTTCCGCAAACTTTACAGTTTGAACGCTTGCGCCGCATACAGGAAAAAATAAATCAAGGCGGGTTGGTCGCGCAGTTGGCGGAATATGAAAAAACCGCGGCGGTGGAATCCACCAAAGATTTAAGCGGCTTAACCCCGGCGGCCTTTGCCAAACGCAACTTAAACCGCCCCGGCATGGCGGAAGTAGATGCCTTTTTTACGCAACATTTACCCTTTTTATAATCGTACCCCAAGGATTAAAAACGCCCGCGGACTAAAAACCCGCGGGCGTTGGTGTTTTATCAAGCAACGGTTTTACCCTAAAAACTTAATGGAGTTAGGCAAAATAACGTCTTCCATTACGGACAAGGCAAACGAGTCCGTCATGCCGGCAATATAATCCGTAATAATTTCGTCGCATTGTTCGGGGCGTGAATAAACCCGCTTCATGGAGCGCATATAGTTGGCAAATGCGTGGGCGGTTTGTTTGCCTTCCCGGTCGTACGCGGCGTAATCAAACTGATAGCGCGCAAAAAGCTGGCGGAAATAATCAAACAAATCCGCAATACGCTTATCAATGGTTTCCTTGCGTTGGCGCATTTGTTCGTTATGGTAAATGTGCGTATAGTTGAAATCCCGCAAGCAGGAAATCAGTTCAAATTTCTCGGCCGAAAACCCGATGTAGTCTTTATCCGCGGAGTTTTGCAGTAAATCCAAAGAAAGCGTGCTGATAATTTCCCCGTTATTACTGCCCAATTCCCGCCGGACGGCTTGCGGGATGTCCTCTTTGGTAATCAGTTTGGCTTTAATGGCGTCTTCAATATCGCGCCCCAGGTAGGCAATTTTATCCGCCAGGCGCACAATGCACCCTTCATAAGTGGACGGCATTTGGTTGCGCCCGGTTATTTTTTCCAAATCGTTAGGCACTTTGCCGGGGCGCAGTTGCGTGGTGGCAAAGTCTTCCCCACAGTGGCAAATAATGCCGTCTTTTACGGCAAACGTCAGGTTGAGCCCTTCCCCGCAGTTGGCTAAATGTTCCACCACGCGGTAGCTGTTTATTTCATGCAAGAACGGTTTGGGCTTAATGCAGGCCGCTATGGCGCGTTCGCCCTCGTGCCCGAAAGGCGCGTGCCCGATGTCGTGCCCCAGGCCGATGGCGTAGGCCAAATCCTGGTTTAACAGCCAGTTGCCGCTTTTGTTGAGTCCGCGGCAAATGCTGGCGGCAATGGTGGCAACGTGTAAAACGTGTTCAATGCGGGTGCAGATATGGTCGTTATCCGGCGCAAAGAAAACTTGCGTTTTATGTTTTAAGCGCCTAAACGGCAGGGAATGAATAATTTTGGTTTGGTCCCGGAAGTATTCATCCCGCACATCCGCCTGGTGCGGATGGGTGCGGTGTAAGTAAATTTCATCGGAAAACGGGTTTTTATTCATAAAATTATGATACCATAATATACAGGCCCTGGAACGGCCGTTCTGTATTATGGCAAACACGCAAGCAATTTATTCGGGCTCTTTTGACCCCGTCACGCAAGGACATTTAGACATTATCCGCCGCGCCGCACGGCTTTTTGGCGCGGTGCGCGTGGTGGTGTTGGCTAACCCGCAGAAAAAAACATTATTCACCGCGGCCGAGCGGGTGGCGCTTTTGCGCCAAGTGACGGCGGACATCCCGGGCGTGACGGTGGACTCTTTTGACGGTTTGCTGGTGGATTATATGCGCAAGCACCAATTAACCGTACTGGTGCGCGGGGTGCGCAACGCGGCAGATTTGGAAAGCGAGCAAGCGTATGCGTATGCCAATAAACTTTTGTTGCCGGCTTTGCAGAGCGTGCTGTTGCCGGCAGACCCGGCGTTGCGCTTTGTCAGCTCCTCCGCAGTGCGGGATGCGTGGGCCTTCGGATTAGAATTACCCGGGGCGGTTCCTCCCCCGGTGGCGCAGGCACTCCGGGCCAAATTAAACACTTCTAAATAACCCAAAAGACCTATAAAAAAACTAGGTCCTTTATTTGCTTGTTTATTTTTACTTTCCTTTATTATAATATAGCTGGAGCAGGTTAAAAGGAGATTTTTATGTGCTGTATGGAACTGGGGGTTCTTGAGCAACCAAGCACGCCGCGCGGGTTTATTTTTTCCCAAATGGCGGGGGCCTTGTGGTGCTGTATACCGCCCAGTGGCACTTTGTTTAAGCTGTTTCAAAACCGGCGCTGGCTCAAGCCGCACGGAACTAATCAATGTTGTTTTCTTCCTTTTTATAGGGCTGAAAATCTAGGACTCCTAGGTCTTTTGGCCCTGTTTTTTTATCTAATTACTTGCCAGACTATGTTTAGGAGAACTGCCCTATGATGAAACTATTGTCCCTACTTCTTAGTTTTACGCTTGTTTTTTCCTCGGTAGCCCCTGCCGCTGCCCAGACGGCTGATGCCGTGTCCCGCCAAAAAGCGCGTGTTTCCAACCATGTGGATGCGGGGGTAGACCGTGCGGTGCAGGCCCAGCGCGGCAAAAAGTTTGCGG
>UQFW01000072.1 GCA_900540405.1 Candidatus Avelusimicrobium faecicola
CCGCAAACTTTTTGCCGCGCTGGGCCTGCACCGCACGGTCTACCCCCGCATCCACGCGGGCGCGGGTGGTGGCGGCGGCGTTGGCCGCCTCTGCAAACGCAGGGGACATAGTGGTAAACACTAGGGTAAAACTTAATACTAGGGACAGCAGTTTTGTAAACATAGGAGCCTCGTTCGTAAAAAATAATTGAGCAACAATACGGCTTTATACTTATGTTATAGCACCCTTGAAGACAAATTACAAGGGAAAAAGGGCCCAAAAATAATCTGGGTCTTTTGGGTATAAAAAAACGTGCCCGACGGAAATTTGCATTACCGCAAGCACGCAAGGAGGCGGACCCGCCGCCTCTACCCCTTATTTTAACATAAAAAATGAATAAAAAACAGGGGGCGCGGCCGCCTTAAACCCCTTATATAAAAACCCCCGCCGGGGCGGGGGAATATTTACCAATCCTGCGCTTTGCCCAGGTTGTTTACAGGCAGTTGCGGGCCGAAAGTAAAACTGCGGGGCATTTCATGCACGGTTAATTTTTGGGAAAGATAAGTGCGGATAATACCCAAATGGGATTCGTTGTAGCCGTTGTTAAGTACAATAAATGCTTTTAAGCGGAAACCTTCTTCCGGGCGCATTAAACGCACTTTGCAGGCTTTTACGGCCGGGTGTTTGGAAAGCACTTCTTCCACATGGGCCGGATAGACGTTAATTCCGGCCACCTGCACGCAGTAATCCGTGCGGCCCAGCGGGCGCAAGCGGCGGGGGGACTCCATTTCGGCCTGGTCCGGCAGAACCTGCCACCGGGGGCCGGATTTGCGTTTCAGGCGGATTTGGTCGTTAGGGTCTATTTCCCAAAAGTCAAACACTTCAAAAGATTCGTTAGCGTGGTGGCGGCGGGCAATAGCGCCGGTTTCGCTGGCGCCGTAAATTTCCGTAAAGCGGGCCAGTTTTAATTCATACAACCGGGCAATCAGCTCATCCGCTAACGGAGAAGTGGCGCACAAGGCGTGAATTTCCGGCGGGAATTCCTTGCCGTTTTCCGCCCAATACTGCCAAAACAGGGGGAACCCCACCACCAAATCCCCGGGTTGGAGGAGTTCCTGCCAGTTGGCCGTGGGCAGTGGCGGCAGTGCAACCGTGTCTACCCCCAAAACGTGCGGGAGCATAACGGTAAATGTAAAGCCGTACAGGTGGTGGGCGGGAACCAGGCTGACAATGCGTTTAACGCCCGCGAACTCCGCCTTTACGCCGTTGGCTTCTTCGTCCATCATCGTAATTGTATGCGGACATTTTTTATAAGCCCCGGTGGTGCCGGAAGTTAAAAAATTAATCAGCCCGTAATATAGGAAAGCGGCGTAATAATAATTGACCATATTTTCTAAAGAAGAAAAATGCTTGGCCGGTTGGTTGAACATATCCCCGGCTACTTCTTCAAACCGGGAGCGTTGGGCTACGGTAAGGGCGTTAAATAAGGCGGCGGGGTTATCGTGTTCAAAAACGGAGAGGGCATCTTGTTTGGTGCGGGCCAGTTCTGCGCGCAACGCGTCGGAAAGTATACGTTTAATGTCGTTTTTAGTCAGCATAGGTGCGGTTCCTTATTTTTGGCGGTGCTGGTCCACATACGCGGCCAGGGTGCCTAAATCCTTAAATACCGCGCGGCCTTGTTGCATATTTTCTATGGTGATGCCGTATTTTTTTTGCAGTAGCATAAACAGTTCCACCGCTTCTAAACTGTCTAACCCAAAACCCTGTTCCCCAAAAATAGGCGTATCGGCGCCAAATTGGGCAAGGTCCGCGCCGGCCATTTCCATATTGGCGGAAATAAGCTGTTTGATTTCTTCCATAGTTTGCATTGGCTTTCTCCCACAAACGGCAGTAATTAAAAAGTGATAAGGATATTTTACACAAAAGCAATAGCGTTCGTCAGCGGATTTTTTGGCGCGCGGCGGGGCGGTTTCTTTTTGGAAAAAAACAGCCGTTAGGGGAATAAAATTCCTCAGCGGCGCGGTTGTAAAACACGTCCAAATAACATAAAATTTAAGTATATATACTGTTAAAATGCCGGAAAACGCACGGCCCCTGCGGCCTGCGCCTCCCCGGGCCCGCTATAAGGCGGCGCCCATACATTTCTAAAGGATTTTATGAAACACCTGCTGCCTAAACTGCCGCATAAATGGCTTATTTTTACCGTCACCGCTACGGGTACTTTTATGGCTACTTTGGACGGTGGCGTTGTGAACGTGGCCTTGCCCGTTATGGCCAAACAATTCGGCGCGGATATTGAAAACATCCAATTTGTCGTAAGCGTTTATTTGTTGGTTATTACCTGTTTTTTGCCCATTTTCGGGAAACTTTCCGATATGTACAGCCGCAAAAAAATGTATTTGGGCGGGTTTTTATTTTTTGGGATTGGCTCTCTGCTTTGTTCTTTATCCGGCAGTTTGCCCCTGATGATTTTTTCCCGCGCAGTACAAGGGTTGGGCGCCTCGTCCATGATGGCCAATGCCCAAGCCGTAATTGCCAAAGCCTTTACTGGCAAAGACAGAGGCCGCGCGTTGGGCAGTGTGGGGGCCGTGGTGGCGTTGGGCTCCCTGGCGGGGCCTGCCGTGGGCGGGTTTTTAATACAGCATTGGGGGTGGCAGTCCGTATTTTGGGTGAATATTCCCGTTTGCCTATTGGGCATTTGGCGCGGGGTGCAAATTATACCGCGTTTTAACCCCATTGCCAAGGTGCGCATGGATATAGCCGGGGCCGGGTATTTTTTATTGGGAAGTTTCCTGTTTTTGTTTGCGCTCAATGAAGGCCCGTCCAAAGGGTGGACTTCGCCCCTTTTACTGGCGGCGTTTGCGCTTTGTGTGGTGTTTTTTATGTTGTTTTTACGGCGGGAAAAAGTATCCAAAACGCCGTTTATCGGCCTGTCTATTTTTAATATAAAAGCCATTTCCTACGGGTATGTGGTGGCGGTTTTGGGGTTTATGGCTATTTTTACCAATGCGGTGCTGTTGCCCTTTTATTTAACGGATATTATGCACTTGGACCCGGTACAAATCGGCCTGTTGTTATTGCCGTTTCCGGCGGCGTTGGCGGTGGCTTCCCCGGTGAGCGGGGTGCTGTCCGAAAAATACTCCGCCCGCTTTATTACAACGGCCGGGCTCGGGTTTGTGCTGTGCGGCGCCCTTTTGTTTGCGTTTATTGGGGATAACCCCTCGTACGCGTATATTGTACTGGCCCAACTGGTAATGGGCACCGGCAGCGGCACTTTTCAGGTACCTAACAATAATACGGTTATCAGCGCGGCCCCCAAAAACAAATTGGGCATTGTTTCCAGCGTAAACGCCTTGGCCCGCAATGCGGGGATGATTATGGGGATTGCGCTTTCCGTAGCCGTATATGCCGCCGTACAGGGGGCTTATTTGCGCGCCGGAGCCGCCGCCCAAAGTGCGTTTTTGCACGGTTATCAGGCGGCTATGTTTTTTGGCGCGGCGTTAGCGGTGGCGGGGGGAGTTTTTTCCCTGCGTAGGGAATAAGTGCCCTGGAATTATTGGCAACTCTCATAAAAAAGGCCCCGCCGTTCAGCGGGGTCTTTCTTATAAATAAGCGCACCATGCGGGATTAGAAGTTTTCCGGATGGACCATAAAGTAGGCTTTCGGGTGCGCGCAGACGGGGCAGACTTCCGGCGCCTTTTCGCCAATGTGGATGTGGCCGCAGTTGGCACATTCCCACATTACGATACCGGTTTTAGCAAAAACTTCTTGGGTTTGCACATTCTTTAACAGTTTGCGGTAGCGTTCTTCGTGCATTTTTTCAATTTTGGCTACTTCTTCAAACAAGAACGCCAATTTGGTGAAGCCTTCTTCTTTGGCTTCTTTGGCAAAAGTGGCATACATATCGGTCCATTCATAGTTTTCTCCGGCGGCGGCATCAGCCAGGTTGGTGGCGGTGTCGGCAATTTCGCCCCCGTGCAACGCTTTGAACCACAGTTTGGCGTGTTCTTTTTCGTTATTGGCAGTTTCTTCAAACAGTTTGGCAATTTGCACAAAGCCTTCTTTTTTGGCTTTGGAAGCATAATAGGTATATTTGTTGCGGGCCTGAGATTCGCCGGCAAAAGCGGCCATCAGGTTTTTTTCGGTTTTGGTTCCTTTCAATTCCATAGTAAACAGTCTCCTTATTTTTTTAGATTCTTCCGGCAGTGCGTACAGACACCGCTGGTTTGCAAATTCACATTTTTAATATCCCCCAGCGCTTTTAACGCATCCGGCACCGTTAAATGCTCGTCTTGCGGGGGGAACGCATCATACACTTCGCCACATTCCATACATACAAAATGGTAGTGTTCTTTCAAATCGGCATCAAAGCGGGCCTTGCTGGCTAACCCCACCCGGAACACAAGCCCCATTTGCTCCAAAGAAGCCAACGTGCGGTAAACGGTATCTAAAGATACATTGGGCATGGTGCGCCGCACGGAAGCGTATACGCTATCCGCGTTGGGGTGCGCTTTGGATAAAGCCACCGTTTTATAAATTTCCACCCGTTGCGGCGTCACGCGCAGGCCGTGCGCTTTGCAAATGCGCTTAAATTCTTCCAAGCGCTCGGGGGAAACGGAGGTGGGGGGAGTATTAGTCATAAAAATCCTTAATAATAATTTTTCTTAAATAAGTATACCAATATTTGCGAAACTATGCAAATGTTATTTATATTAAGCGCGGCGCGTTATTTTTTTGTATCCTAATAAATATGAAAGACAGTACCACTTGCCATACCGTAATTATAGGTGCCGGGGCCGCGGGGCTGATGTGCGCCGGAAGTTTTAATGCGGATAAAATTGTAATAGAACACAACGCCCGCCCGGGGGCCAAATTGGCCGTATCCGGCGGCGGGAAAT
>UQFW01000073.1 GCA_900540405.1 Candidatus Avelusimicrobium faecicola
GCTAAACCCCTTGTAGGATTTTTTTGGCTTGTTTGCGGTCGGCCGTCAGTTGGGCAACCAACGCGGGCAGGCCGTTAAATTTCACTTCGTCGCGCAGTTTGGCGTAAAAATCAACCGTCAGTTGCTCGCCGTAAATATCTTCGTTAAAATCAAACAGGTTCACTTCCACTAGCGGAATATTCGCCTGAATGGTGTTTACCGTCGGGCGGAAACCAATGTTGCAAAACGCATCATAAACGCGGCCTTTTACGCGGGCTTTTACGGCAAACACGCCCAGGGGCAAAATTTTGTAAATCCCCGTATCCAAATTAGCCGTGGGAAACCCCAGCGTGCGGCCCAGTTTGTTGCCCACAATCACCGTGCCGGTTAATTGGTACGGCCGCCCGAGCAGGCGGTTGGCCTCCTCAATAGCTCCGCTTGCCAATGTTTTGCGGATGAGCGAAGAAGAAATTTTCTGCTCCCCG
Source organism: Candidatus Avelusimicrobium faecicola (assembly GCA_900540405.1). Classification (GTDB taxonomy): domain Bacteria; phylum Elusimicrobiota; class Elusimicrobia; order Elusimicrobiales; family Elusimicrobiaceae; genus Avelusimicrobium; species Avelusimicrobium faecicola. The sequence continues at coordinate 465 of UQFW01000073.1, forward strand.
GTGGCCAAAAAGTCACTCATTTCAAAGGGAATTTCCCGCCGCGCGCAGGCGGTTTGCAACCACCCGGCAGTTCCGGTGCGGTCCTTGCCGAAAGCAAAATCCTTGCCGATAAGCAACCCGCCCATTTGGTAGCGGGTTAATAAAATTTCAAAAAATTCTTCCGGCGTTTGGTTGCGCACTTGCTTAAAATCCAACGCCACCGCCCGCGCCCCGGCGGCATCTTCCAAAAGCGGTTGTTTTTCGTCCGGCGTGGTAAGTACCGTCATTTCCGGGCGGGGGGATAACAGCGTTTTGGGCGGCAAGGGGAAATACAGCACCAGCGGATTGGTAAGCGTGTTGGCCGCCAACACATTCAAACGGTTGAACAAAAAGCGGTGCCCGGCGTGTACGCCGTCAAACGTGCCGATAGTAATAAAATTTTTAAGCGTCATGGTTTTCCTCGGCCGGGGCGCCCGGCACATCTATCAGGCGGGAGTAAATCGCACCGGGGGTAGATTCTTTAATCAGCGCGCCGTCTAAAGCGTTTTGAACATCCAAATCCCCTATTTTCAGGCGGCGCAGTTCGCACAAGTGCCCGGTGGTGCCCAGTTTTTGCGCCAAAAGCCAACCCAGCGCGCGTACATACGTCCCGCACGAGCAAACTACCGTAAACTCTATTTGCGTGGGCGAAACAAGGCGTACATCTTGCCAATTATAAATTTGAATGGTGTTGTAGCGGCGCTCCATTTCGTGCCCGTTGCGGGCCAATTCGTACATGCGCTTGCCGCCGATTTTTTTGGCGCTGTAAAACGGAATAGGCTGTTCCACTTCGCCGGTCAGTTCGCGCGTGGCGGCTAAAATTTGTTCCAAGGTCAGCGGGGGGACGGGCATAACGGCGGTTTCTTCGCCGTACGCATCCCAAGAATCGGTTTCCGCACCCAGTTGCAAAAGCGCGCGGTAGGTTTTGGGTTGTTTTAAGAAATAGTCCTGCTGTTTGGTGGCTTCCCGCCCGACGAGCAGTAATAATAAGCCGGAGGCCATGGGGTCCAAGGTGCCGCTATGGCCTATTTTTTTTACATTCAGCGCCTTGCGCGTCAGCACGATAATATCGTGCGACGCGTAATCGCGTGGTTTATCCACCAAAAACAGGCCGCTTTTAAGCGGTTTATTGGATTTTTTGGACGACATTTTTTACAACTTCGGCCAATTCACCCGTGACGTCTTCCAACGCTTTGCCGCTAACTTTGAATCCGGCCGCGCGGGCATGGCCGCCGCCGCCAAAGTGCTGGGCAATTTTGCTTACGTCCACGCTGTTGCGTGCGCGAAGATTGACGGAAATTTTATCCGGTTCTTCTTTAATCAGGCTGGAAACTTCCACGCCCGGAATCATGGTGGGTTGGCTGACAATGCCTTGCGTTTGGGCAGGCGTGGCGCCGAGGGCTTCAAAATCCCGGCGGGTAAGCACAATTTGGCTGTACTTGTTATCAAAGCGCAGTTCCATTTTTTCCAGTGCGCGGCCGAGCAGTTTTAGGTCAATATACGGTTTGGTAAAATAAATCACTTGGTTGATTTTATCAATATCCGCACCCACGGCCACCAAGGCGGAGGCCACCCGCAGGGCTTCGGCGGTGGTGTTGCTGTGCAAAAAGCGCCCGGTGTCCGTTTCCAAGCCGGTATAAAGGCAGGTGGCTTCTTCGGGCGTAGGGAGCAGGTTGTCTTCGCTGGCTTCAAAAAGTTGGAAGATAATTTCGGCGGTGGAACTGGCGGAAGAATCAATATAATTGATGTCGCCGTATTCGTCGCTGATTAAATGGTGGTCTATATTGATGATGGTTTTAGCGTTTTGGAGTACGCTTTCCAAATTGCCGCCGCGGGTTCTGTCGGAACATTCCAACAAAATAACGGTGTCAAAATCGGGCTTTTCGGGCAAGGTATCCACATGAACCTGCTGTAAACCGGGCAGAAATTTAAGGTCACTCCCCACGGCGGGGGTGGCGTACGCGTAGGATTCTTTCCCCAGGCGCGTAAGTAAAGACACCATAGTCAACGTGCAACCCAAAGAGTCGCCGTCCGGGTTTTGGTGCCCGGCAATAAAAAACTTTTTACCGTTTTTAAGCGCTTGCCAAATAGCGGCGAAGGTTTTTTCTCTAGTTAGTTGGGTCATGTTTTTCCTTTTCAATGACTTGAAATATGGATTCCACGCGCGCGGCTTGTTCGGGCGTGTTGTCGTATTCAAAGGTGAAGGAAGGAATCCGTTTTAAGTGCAGGCGGTGGCGCATAAGCGCGCCGATTTCCTTACGCAAAACGGAAAGAGCCTCTTGGGTTTTCTTTTTGTCTTCCGGGCTGCCGAATACGGAAAAATACACCTTGGCGGACGATAAATCCTTAGACACATGTACCGCGGTAATAGTCACAAAACCGCCCAATTCTCCGGCGGCGGACAAACGGGTGACGTGCGTGTTAATTTCTTCTAAAAAAAGGGTTTCCAAACGTTTTATTCTGTCAATCATATTTTTATTATACCATTTTGGGGCGCTTAAATAGGGCAAAATGCGCTTGTTTTTCTAATAAAGTTTATGTAAACTTATAATAGAGCTTTACTGCGGTTGATGCGGCAGAAAGTTCGGGCGCGTTGGCGCAAAAAGATTCGTTTATTTAAGGAGAAAATTATGAAAAACAAAGGTTTTACTTTGATTGAATTACTGGTGGTAGTGCTTATCATCGGTATTTTGGCCGGTGTGGCCTTGCCGCAATACACCAAAGCGGTGGAAAAATCCCGCGCGACGGAGGCTATTACGCTGTTAAGCAATATTGCCAAAGCGGAAACCGTGTATGCGTTGGGCACGAACAGTTTTACCAATGACTTGAACGCGCTGGATATTCAGATGCCTAATATTAATGCTGGGGCCACATCCCAAGCGGAAACTAAAAATTTTAATATTGAGGTGTCACTTGCCGATGGTGACTTACACCTGGTTGCTAGCCGCAAAGGAACGGTTAATGTGTATGCGATTGCGGGTTCTATGCCGCTTAACGGTAATTTGCAAATGTGGTGCAAAGTTGGGGCCGGATACGGGAATAAGCCGTCAGAGACTACCGATGTGGGTTCTACCGAAGCTGGCAAAATCTGCAAGAGTATTGCTAACGGTAAAAAAACAGGTATGATTATGCAATAAATTTAGTACCGTTTCATACAAAAGGCCCCGGGGTTTATCAGCCCGGGGCCTTTTTAATCGGTAAAAAGTGCCTGCACCCGTCGGGCGTTTTTATGTTATAATACGGTTAGGGGAACCACCCCTAAGGGGGCCGCTTATGACCTGCAAAAAAATGAAACTCCTAAAAGTGTATGTAAGCAGTACCGATAGAATTAATCACGTTCTTTTGTATGAAATTATTGCAAAAAAAGCGAAGGATTTTGGCATTGCCGGCGCTACCGCCGCGCGCGCCATGTTGGGTTATGGCCCCAGTTCCGTTTTGCGCGACACCCGCTTTTTTGAATTGGTGGAAAAATACCCGGTAATTATGGAAATGGTGGATACGCCGGAAAAAATTGACCAATTTTTGGAAAAAGAGCTGTTGCCGTTTTTGGAAAACCAACCCAAAGGGTGTATGGTGTATACGTTTGATGTGGATGTGCATTTGGCGAAGATGGGGGATACGAAGATAAAGAAATGCCAATGTGAGGAATAACGGCGAACGACGAACAACTGTTGGTAAGCTGGTTTTTTATGCGCGGGGAACAAAATAACATTTTGTTCCCCGTTCGCATTTAGTGGGCAACATTTTTCCACATTTGGCCGTCTGAGCGGTCCCTTTGGGCTTATGTGGCAGTTCTTGGGGCGGCGCCCCAAACCTGCCTTACTTTTTTTCATTGCAAAAAAAGTAAGCAAAAAAGCTAGCACCCCGGGAAGCCATAAAATTTATTTTTATCCGGGCATTTTACAACTCCCTACGGTCGGACAAGTAAAATGCCTTTATGACTCCGTTAAAAATAAATTTTATAGACGGCTTCAAAGGGGTGCATTAAACGGAAAACGGCTACAACAACAAACAACAACAGCGAACAACAACGGCAAAAAAGAGCGGAAAAGGCACAAATACATCTGCCGCTTAATCGGTCGGCTTATCAGCAAAACCACAAAATAAGAAAAACCACTTAAAAACAAATGCGCGCCAAAAAAAGTTTTGCGTGGAAAATATCCTTAAAAAATGAACAAATAGCTTGCCGTTTTTGAATAGGGTTGTTTTTGTTTTTTTTTTTTGATAAATTTTGTTTATAACAAAATTTATCAAAAAATGAGGTTTTACATGAAAAACGCAAATATAAGCCGTTTA
>UQFW01000074.1 GCA_900540405.1 Candidatus Avelusimicrobium faecicola
TTTACTTATTTTTATCTTTCCCCGCCGAGCCGATTAAGTAAGCAGTGTGTATTTTTATACTTTTTTTGTGCCTTTTCCCCTTTGTTTTTTGTTGTTGATGGCCCTTGTCGTTTGCGGTTTGCCGTTGTTGTTCGCGGTTTGCCGTTGTTGTTTGCCGTTAAGCGCACCCCTTTGAAGCCGCCTATAAAATTTATTTTGAACGGAATATAAAGGCGTTTTATTTGTCCGACCGTAGGGAGTTGTAAAACGCCCGGCTCAAAATAGGTTTTATAGGTTCCCAGGGGGCTAGCCTTTTTGCCTTCTTTTTCTGCAATGAGAAAAAGAAGGGCGGGTTTGGGGCGCCGCCCCAAGAGTAATTGTTTGCCCACTTAATGCGAACGGGGAACAAAATGTTATTTTGTTCCCCGCGCGTTAAAATCCCCGCTTACCACCAGTTGTTAAATCCCATAAAAAAAGCCCCCTGTGCGGGGGCTTATCATACCCAAACTACTTATTTGGAAAGATGTTTGGAAATATATTTGCTCATATCAAACATGCTGATTTGTTTTTTGCCTTCAAAAATGGGGGCCAATTTCGCATCAGCGTTAATCATGCGTTTGTTTTTGGCATCCTGTAAGCCGTTCTTTTTAATGTATTCCCACATCTTTTTTACAACTTCGGTGCGGGGCAACGCGGCAGAGCCGACGATTACAGCCAATTCAGCGCTGGGGGTTAAAGGTGCCATAAATTTTGCATTTGCTTTTGCCATACTATTATTTCTCCTGTTTGTCCGGTACTTGGGTACCGTACTGCATTTAATCTGTTTTCTAAATTCTAGTAAATTTAGAGCCCCTTTGTAAGGGGGTTCCTTACAAAGGAGCCTAATACCGTTAAATTATTTGGCTTTTACTTTGGGCGCGGCGGCTAAAACTTCGGCCGTGCAGCCGGCTTCGTACTTCTTGAAGTTTTCAATAAAAGCCTTGGCCAGGTATTCGTATTTTTCCATATAGGCGGCTTTATCGGCCCATTGGTCGGCCGGGTTCAAAATTTCGCTCGGCACGCCGTCACATTCCGTGGGGATTTGGAAACCGAATACAGGGTCCGTAGTAAAGTGGACTTTAGCCAATTTACCGTCCAGCGCGGCGTTCAACAAAGCGCGCGTATATTTAATGCTGATGCGGTGCCCCACGCCATACGGGCCGCCAATCCAGCCGGTGTTTACCAACCAGCAATCCACGTTGTGTTCTTTAATTTTCTTTTTAAGTAGTTCCGCATACACAGACGGGTGGAGCGGCATAAACGGCCCGCCAAAGCAGGTAGAGAACGTGCTGGTAGGTTCTTTTACACCCTTTTCCGTACCGGCCACTTTGGCGGTATAACCGCTGATAAAGTGGTACAAGGCTTGGTCCGGGCTCAATTTGGAAATAGGCGGCATAACACCAAACGCATCACACGTTAAGAAAATGATGTTTTTGGGGTGTTCCGCACGTTTGGAGGGCACGGAGTTGCCGATAAATTCCAACGGATAGCAAGCGCGGGTATTTTCGGTCAGCGTGTCGTCGTCCAAATCCAACTTGCCGGTTTGGGGGTCAAAAACCACGTTTTCCAACACGGTGCCAAAGCGGCGGGTGGTGGAATAAATCTGCGGTTCCGCTTCTTCGCTCAAGCGGATTACTTTGGCATAGCAGCCGCCTTCAAAGTTAAAAATACCGTCGGCATCCCAGCCGTGTTCGTCGTCGCCGATTAAACCGCGGGTCATATCGGCAGACAGGGTGGTTTTACCCGTGCCGGAAAGGCCAAAGAAAATGGCGCTGTCGTGGTGGGTGCCCACGTTGGCGGAGCAGTGCATGGTCATAATGCCTTTCTGCGGGAGCAGATAGTTCATAATGGTAAACAACGCTTTTTTGTTTTCGCCGCCGTATTCGGAGCCAATCACCAACACCATTTTCTTTTCAATGTTAATCAAAATGGCGGTTTCGCTGACGGTGCCGTCGGTGGTGGGGTCCACTTTCATTTTGGGCAGGCAGATGAGCGTAAATTCCGGCACGAAGGATTTTAATTCTTCTTTGGCCGGTTCAATGAACATATTTTTTACAAATAAGTTCGTCCAAGCACATTCCGTAATGGCGCGTACTTTCAAGCGGGAAGCCTTGCTAGAGCCGACGTAAGCATCACGCACGAACAAATCTTTATCTTGCACATAAGCCTGTACTTTGGCAAAAATTTTGTCAAAATATTTAGGGTCAATGCCTTTGTTGCTTTTATTATAAAAAAGTTTACCTTCAATATCTTTGGTTTCAACAAAGTAGCGGTCATTGGGGCTGCGGCCGGTATGTTTACCGGTGCTTACGCACAAGGGGCCGCCATATACCAAGTTGGCTTCTTGGCGTTTAACGGCTTCTTCATACAAGGCCGGGGTGGAGTAGTTCCAAAAAACGTTTTTATCCGTTTTAATCCCAGCGTTTTCCAGCCCAAAATCCGGCTTAAAAAAATCCGGCGTAGCTTCTTTTATGTTCATGTTAATCCCTCTTTACTAATTTATCCCCGATTTTTATTTCGTTCGGAGCGGTTTTATCTACGGCCCAACGTATACGGCGTACACCTTCCGTCACGCTAGCCAAATCGGCGCAGAAACTAATGCGCAAATACCCGTCCATACCAAAGGCATTGCCGGGTACAACGGCCACAAGCGCTTTATCCAGCAAATACTGCGCCAGCGCCTGTGAATCCGCATTATAATAACTAAAATCTGCAAACGAGTAAAACGTGCCTTGCGGTTTAAGCACTTTTACATGGGGTATTTGGGCCAGTTCCTCTAGCAGCGCGTTGCGGTTTTCTTGCAGTACGCGGCACATTTCCCGCACGCAGGATTGGTCCCCGTTCAGCGCGGCCGCGGCGGCGGTTTCGGAAAGGGAACTGTTGCAAGAGGTGCTTTGCGCCTGCATTTTGCCCATAGCGGCAATCAGCGCCGTATTGGCACTTACGGCCCACCCGATACGAAGCCCCGTTAAACCGTATAATTTGGATACCCCGTTAATAATAACCAAATTTTCCCCTTTGCCCGCAAAAGCACACGGGTTGGGAACAGCGGCGCCGTCAAAAACCAGTTCGCGGTAAATGTCGTCCATCACTAAAAAGATTTGTTCTTTTTCGGCAAATTCTACCATTTCGCGGATAAAATCTTCCGGATAGATTTGGCCGGACGGATTGCACGGGCTGTTAATAATAATGGCTTTGGTAGCCGGAGTGACGGCTTGTTTGAGCTGGGCCGCGCTTACGCAAATCCCCGCCTGCGGGCGCACCACCACCGGCTTGCCGCCGGCCAAACGCACCATTTCCGGGTAGCTCACCCAATACGGGGCCGGAAAAATAACTTCGTCCCCCGCGTTGACGGCCGCCAATAAAAAGTTAAATAAGGCTTGTTTGGCTCCGGCGGAAATGATAATTTCTTGGGGCGCGTATTGCCGCCCGTATTGCCTGAATGTATAGGATAAGGCGGCCTCTTTCATAGCCGGAGTTCCGGCAGACGGCGAATATTTTATTTTGCGGGAGGCGGCCTGCGCCTGCAACGCTTCCACCGCCGCTAACGGGGCCGGAAAAGTAGGCTCCCCCCCGCCCAAATGAATAATCGGCTCGCCCGACGCTTTTAAGGCACGAGCGCGCGCATTAATTTTTAAGGTTGGGGAATCACCAATCGTTCCGGCCAGTTTGCTTAAATCCAAAGACATATAAATCCTCTCTGCTTATTCTAGCATTTAATGCAGCTTTTTTTATTTCGTTTTTTCCGGCAAGGCTTCCAGGCGCCTCAGTAGCGGCTCTAACGCCTCTTCGCGTATGCACTCCACGCGGCCCTCATCACACGCCGCGGCGCGCACCGGGTCCAACGGCAAACGCACCGCACAAGGGAAACCGAACTCCGCCGCCACCGCATCCGCGCGCGACGGCCCGAACAGCGCGGTATCGTGCCCGCACTCCGGGCATTTCAAATAGCTCATATTTTCCACATACCCCAGTAGCGGCACGTTCATCATGCGCGCCATTTTGACGGCTTTGGAAACTATCATATTGACTAGCCCCTGCGGCGTGCCCACCACCACAATACCGCTTAACGGCAGGCTTTGAAACACGGTCAAGGTCACATCCCCGGTGCCGGGGGGCATATCCACAAATAAATAATCTTCATCTTTCCAAATTACATCTTTCCAAAATTGCAGTACCGTGCCCGTAATTAAAGAGCCGCGCCAGATGACCGGGTCCGTTTCTTTTTCCAACAGTAAGTTTAAGGACATTACGTCTATGCCGCTATCGGAAGCCACCGGATAAATGCCGTTTTCGTCCCCCTCCGCCCGCGTTTTAATGCCGAACATTTTGGGGATAGACGGCCCCGTAATATCCGCATCCAACACGCCGGTTTGGTGCCCGCGGCGGGTCATTTCGCTAGCCAGTAAAGCCGTGACAAAGGATTTACCCACCCCGCCTTTGCCGCTCATCACGCCGATTACGCGCTTAATACGGCTTTGCGGATGCGGAGCCACTAAAAAACTTTCCGGTTTTTTATCGTCGCATTTTTGCGCGCAGTGGGCGCAATCGTGATTACAGTTTTCGCTCATTTTTCCCCCCTCACAATAATTTTAAATCTTTGTCCGCTAAGGCGCTAATTAAAAAACGTCCGTCCTGCAATCGTTTTAATTGCGCATAGGCGGCAGTATCATACTTTTTGGCGGTTCCTTCTTGAAAATAGAATTGGTGCGGCAAACGAGCCGTCACTTGATGAACCGGGATAACTAGC
>UQFW01000075.1 GCA_900540405.1 Candidatus Avelusimicrobium faecicola
GCGCCCGGGCCGATTCGTCCGCCGCTACACATTCCCTTTGCCCAGCCGGTTTCCCGTTAAAAATAAATTTTATAGACGGTTTCAAAGGGGTGCGCTTAACAGCAAAAGGCACGACAAAGGACAACAGCACGGCGGATAACGGCGCTTTTTTTATGCCGTGCAGAGCAGTACAAGAGTAATTGCTTGTAGCATGATTTTTCAAATTTAAGAAGATTTTGCGCCGCTAGTTTGGGCGCTGTGTGGCTGAATGCCACATAAGCCCAAAGGGGGCGCAAAAGGGCTTAAATTTGGAAAATGGTATGCCCTCTAAATGCGAACGGGGAACAAAATGTTATTTTGTTCCCCGCGCATTGAAAACCTAGCTTACCAACAGTTGTTATCCACTTATTTATACATGGGGTAGAAATAAATCCCCATATACACCGGATTATCCACAAACCCCTCTACCCCTTCTCTCATAGCCCACAACCCGGTGGGGTGTACCGTATAAATCTGCATGGCATCTTCGTACATCAAATTATGCGCTTTTTTATACATTTCCCGGCGTTTGGCGGGGTCCGTTTGCACCACGGCCGCTTCAATCAGCTTATCCACCTGCGGGTTTTTATACCCTTGCGCCAACGCATACCGGCCGTTGCTATGCAGGAACGGAAAATAAAAGTTGTGCGCATCCGCATAATCGGCCACCCAGCCGCGCGTCCACAACGGCATTTGGCGGTTGGCGGTTTTTTCCAAGAAAGACGCCCAAGTGACCCCGCGCAAATCTATCTTAAATTTAGGGTTCAGGCTTTCCACATTGCGTTTTAAGATTTCGCTGGCAATTTGGCGCATATCGCCGCTGGTGTTATACGTCATAGTCAGTTTGAACCCCGTATCCCACACTTTGCCGCCCCAGGCTTTTTTGAAATATTCGCGGGATTTTTCCAAATCAAAATGATACCGCTTAAAAGAATCGTCATAATCCATCAGCCCTTCGGGCGCGGGGCCGATAGCGCGCGTGCCGCGGCCCTCCATGGATTCTTTCAAAAAGGCATCATAATCAAACGCATATTCAAACGCCTTGCGCAAGTTTTTATCGGCAAAGAAATCCGCCGGAATACCGTTGCCGTCCCATTTGCCGGAGCCGACATCCGGGTTGGCCTGCATATTTACATTCAGCGTAAAGAAAATAACCGGGTCCGTGCGTAAGCGGGGCAGATTATCATATAACTTTACGCCCGGTTTGTCTTTGAGTTGGGAGATAAACTTAGGCGATATTTCCGCCACGTCCACATCTCCCGCCTCCAGCATTAAGCGCACGGTGCTAGGTTCTTCTACCGTCATTAAATGGATATTTTTAAGTTTTGGCGCGCCGGCCCAATACGTTTCGTTCGCGGCCAGTTGCAAACGGCGGCCGGCTATATTCCAACGCACCAACTTAAAAGGCCCGGTGCCGTTCATGGCGTTAAACAAAGGGGAAGATTCTTTGGAAAAATTATTAAACTGCTGCCAAGTTTCTTCCGTGCCGTCCCACGCGCCCGCTTGAACGGCCCACTCTTTGCTGACAACATAGCCCCACCGCGCCAAAATGGACAAAAACGGCGCAAACGGGCGTTTGAGCGTGATAACAATGTTATCCCCGTCTACACGCACTGCTTGGGCGGCATCCTTGTAAGAAACGGCAATTTTGCCTTTTTCGTCCCGCGTGGAGGAAACCCCCAAAATGGGCTCCAACAGCAGGCTGGACGGCCCGCCGGCTACATCAGAAAGTAAAAAGCGCAGTAAAGAATAGCGCACGTCTTCGGGCGTGAGTTCTTCGCCATGGTGAAAACGCACCCCCTTGCGAATGGGGAACGTATACGTTAAACCGTCTTTGGAAATCAAACCGTTTTCCGCACTGGGCACCTGGGTAGACAGGGAGGGCTCCAGCTGGGTCATAGACGAACCCTTAAATTTAAGCAAGGTATCGTATACATTTAACATCATGCCTTGCGTGACGCCGTCATACGAATACACCGGGTCCAGGGATTGCATTTCCCCTTTGTGGGCCACTAATAAAGTTTCTTTATCTTCTTTATGGGCGCAGGCGGCTAACAAAAGCCCCGCGCATAACACGACAAACAACCCTTTTTTCATTTTTTCCTCACGATATACGCCACACCGCGTTTACGGACTAGCCACGCGCGCGCAAATTCTTCCGCCGGATACGGGCGCACCACCTCTTGCGGAGTTGCCGCCGCGGGGTCCGCCGTCCATATACGGCCGTTTTCATATCCTGTCACTAATACCAAATGTCCGGCGGTGCTTTCAATCGCCGCGCCCGGCAATTCCCCTTTTTTATAGGAGATACTGGCCAGTGTCAGGCAGTTTTCATTCACAAACTGCGGCAGTTCAGCCAAAGACTCAAACCGCCGCACATAACTTTCCACCCCGTGCAAACCGGCACACGCGGTGTTAAAAATCCAATTCCCATAAATACCCGGGGCGGGGTCAAACACTTCCCGCATAACCGTTTCCAGGGTTAAACGGGCCCCAAAATAGTTAAGCGCCATCGTCAGCGCGGTGGGGCTGCAAATGCGTTTTTTATCCTTATGATTCACACACATTTGGGAAATCGGCTCCACCTGCGCGCGGAACGCCCCTTGCGGCAAATCCGTACAGGGCGCGGTCTGCCCGGCGCGCGTGGCACAGGCCGCCAGCAAAAGCACCTCCATATCCCCATACAGGCTGATACGGTAGCGGTAGCAATCCGCCGGGACGGACAGGGCCAACATATCCGTTTGCACCTGGGCAAACTCATCTTGCTGGGGCGGGAAACTGCTTTGAAAATCTTTAGAAAAAAGCCCCAACTTATAAAAACGGCTCCATTTCCCTTGATGGCCTACTTGCGCTTCCAACAGCAATAAACCGTCGGTTTGCGTGCGGTAGTTTACGCTTAATACCAGGCTATCAAACGCAAAAGGCGCCCGCATAATTTTAGACGTGACCGCCTTTACACCGTCCACCACCTGTACATTTTGCGTTTGTGCAGGAGAGTGAAACGTATTAAACACGGTGGATTGGTCCGTTTGTATAGTCATGCGCAGCACCTGAAAAGGAAATCGGGGCACCCGGGCTTGAACCGGGAACCTCTCGGTCCCAAACCGAGCGCTCTACCATTGAGCCATGCCCCGTACACTGTTTATATAGTACCAGTTTTTAACCTGCTTGCAAAGGGGCGCTTGAGGTGGGCGCATGCCCGGCAGGCCGCAAAAAAACCGCCCTAAAGGCGGCTTTATAAAATCTGGTTCCGGGACTAGGACTCGAACCTAGAATTAATGCTCCAGAGGCATCCGTGTTACCATTACACCATCCCGGATTAACATTAATATTTTAGCACATTTTTAGTAAAGAGTAAATTTTTCTTTTTCCCGCCCCAAGGCAAAATATATTTGTTATAATAATAGATATTGTTTTAGCGCCTATAGCTCAATTGGTTAGAGCAACCGACTCATAATCGGTGGGTTCCAGGTTCAAGTCCTGGTGGGCGCAGTAAAATTTGGGCTATCCCTTGCGGATAGCCTAATTTTTTGCCCAAGCGGGCAAACTGCTTTGCCCGCGCCCAGGACTTGAAAGCCGGAGCCTTATGCGAGTTTGAGTACGAGCCACGCGAGTACGAAAGGCGAGCATGGCGAGGCGGGGCCGCGAGCGGCGAGGGTCAACGAGCCGACTTGTGGCCAAGTTCCTGGTGGGCGCAGTTCTTAAAACCGCCTTTAGGGGCGGTTTTTTTGCGCCCGAACGCACCAACTGCTTGGTGCGTGACAGGACTTGAAAGGCGCAGCGATGTTTTGGTTTGAGCGGAGCGAAAGGCCAAAACCGCGAGCCCGGCCTGCAGGAAAATTCCGTCAGGAATTTTACCGGAAGGCAAGCCTGGTGGGCGCAGTAAAATTTGGCTCTACCGCTCAGGTAGGGCCTAATTTTTTGCCCAAGCGGGCAAACTGCTTTGCCCGCGCCCAGGACTTGAAAGCCGGAGCCTTATGCGAGTTTGAGTACGAGCCACGCGAGTACGAAAGGCGAGCATGGCGAGGCGGGGCCGCGAGCGGCGAGGGTCAACGAGCCGACTTGTGGCCAAGTTCCTGGTGGGCGCAGTTCTTAAAACCGCCTTTAGGGGCGGTTTTTTTGCGCCCGAACGCACCAACTGCTTGGTGCGTGACAGGACTTGAAAGGCGGAGCGTTGTTTTTATTGGCACAAACTGCTTTCTAAAAGCCAAAACC
>UQFW01000076.1 GCA_900540405.1 Candidatus Avelusimicrobium faecicola
TTCCTTGCCAAACTGAAAGCCGCCCGCGAAGCACAAATCAAAAAGAAATAATTTTCCCTGCAAACAACGCCGCTCCCCCCAATATGCTAAAATGGAATTATGATAGGGTATTTAAGAGGCGAAGTGTTGGAAGTGCGCGAAGACAGCGTGCTGATTTTATGCGGCGGCATTGGGTATGAGGTAAACCTGGCCCATTCTTCCGCGTTGGAAATTGAAGCCGGGAAAGAGATTTCCTTATATATAGCGGAGTCTTTCTCCCAATTTGACGGCCCCGTTTTATACGGCTTTTTATCTAAAGAGGACAAAGCCCTCTGGCTCCTGTTCAAAACGTCTATTCCCAATACAGGGGCCAAAAAAGCCCTGGAATTTTTGAACAAAGCCCTGCGCAGTGTGGCCGATTTTCACCGTGCCATCACCTCGCGCGACCCTAAAATTTTAACCGGCATTTTTGGCTTTACCGCCAAAACGGCCGAAAAATTAATTGCCTCCTTAAAAGATAAAATGGATGCAGTTTCCGTGCAAGGCGAAAGCAAAATTAAAGTGGTGGACGAAGCCCCCTATTTAAGCGGTGTATTGGAAGCCTTAACCGCGCTGGGCTATTCCGCCGCCGAATCCCGCCGCGCCATGGAAAAACTCCACACCGCGGGCATTAACCCCAACGGCAAGGTGGAAGACATCATTAAAGAAGCCCTGCGCGTACTGAAAAAATGAGCAACCAAAACGATATTTTAGATGTAAAACAATTAAGCGAAGAATCCGGCGGGCTGGAAGCGGCCCTGCGCCCGGGCTCTTTGGACGAATTCGTCGGCCAGGACAAACTGAAATCCAACCTGCGCGTTTTTATAGAGGCCGCCCGCTCCCGCGGGGAGGCGCTGGACCACTGCCTTTTTTATGCGCCGCCCGGCCTGGGCAAAACCACGCTGGCCAATATTTTAGCTAAAGAAATGGGCGTTAATATCAAAGTGACGTCCGGCCCGGTGTTGGCCCGCCCCGGGGATTTGGCCGCCATGCTCACCACGGAACTTTCCGACGGCGATATTTTATTTATTGACGAAATCCACCGCCTAAACCCGGCCGTGGAAGAAGCCCTTTACCCGGCCATGGAAGACTTTACCTTTTTTATTAACACCGGCAAAGGCGCCGGCTCCACCACCTTAAAACTGGCCGTACCCAAATTTACGTTGGTGGGAGCTACCACGCGCTCCGGGCTCCTTACCGGCCCGCTGCGCGACCGCTTTGGCATTGTGTTTAATTTGGGGTTTTATGAAATCCCCGAAATTACGGATATTCTGGCCCGCTCCGCCCGCCTGTTAAACATAGCGGCCGACCGCGCGGGCCTTACGGAGCTGGCCCAACGCTCCCGCGGCACCCCGCGTATTGCCAACCGCCTGTTGCGCCGCGCGCGGGACTTTGCCCAAGTGAAAGGGCAAGGCGTTATCACGCACGATATTGCCAAACTGGCTATGGATTCCCTGGATATTGATTGCGAGGGGTTAGACAGCGTGGATAAACGCATTTTGGAAGCCCTGATAGACCGCTTTTCCGGCGGGCCTGTGGGGGTGGAAAATTTGGCGATTGCCGTTTCCGAATCCATTGACACGCTGACGGATGCCATTGAGCCCTATTTAATTAAAGCCGGGTTTATTGCGCGTACCCCGCGCGGGCGGATTGCCACCCCCAAAGCCTATGCGCATTTAGGGCGTAAACCGTCGGGCGATTTACTGTTTTAATATGAAAAACCGCGCGTTGTTATTCTTTGTTGTAGCAAGCACTTTACTGGCGGGAGCCTGTGCCGCGCCGTCCATGCGTTATAGGCACGCGGGCGGGGCGTTGGGCTCGGCCGCCGAAGAACCGCAAAAAGGCCCGGTTGTGCGCGTTTTACTGGCCGAAAAACAACGCAAAGCCACTTTCAAAAATACAGGGCGGGTGTATATTTACACGCAAGACCGCACGCAAAAATTCAAACTTTCCCACGCGGGCAGTTTTGCGGTACAGGCATTAGGCGCGGGCAAAATTCAAGCCGGAACCCTGCAAAGCGCGCAAGCCGTTATTTTGGAGCCTGCCTCCGGGAGCCCGCTTACTTTTAACGGAAATTCTTTTACGGGGCGCGTGCGGATTGTGCCGGACGGCAACGTCTTTCACGTTGTGGAATATGCGCCGCTGGAAGAATATTTAATCGGCGTTTTACCGTACGAAATGAGCCACACCTGGCCGCCGGAAGCCCTCAAAGCGCAAGCGGTAGCCGCCCGCACCTATACCCTAAAAAGCATGGAAACCACCGGCAAACGCTATTTTGATTTATATAGCGACGTCCGCAGCCAAATGTATAAAGGCTCCGGCAAAAAATATCCGTCGGTGCAAAAAGCGGTGCAGGCCACCCAAGGCCAAATTTTAACGTACCAAAATAAACTTTTTTACACCTATTATCACGGCAACTGCGGCGGCGCGACGGACAGCGTCACCAGTTGGAACCCCGGCTCCGCCGCCATTAAGCCGCTTTCCGGCGCCAAATGCGGTTATGACAAGCACTCCAAAAACTATGCCTGGCAGATGACGGTTCCCCGCGCCAAGGTGGAAGCGTACGCCGCCTCTATCGGCCTGGCGGGCAAATTAAAAGCGGTGTCCGTTTCCCGCAAAACAGGCACCGGCCGCGCCACCAATTTAACGGTTAAAACGGCCAAAGGCTCCAAAAATGTGGCGTGCGGCAAATTCCGCGCCGCCACCGGGCTAAAAAGTTGCAAAATAAACAAAATTTCCGTGCGCAAAAAAGACGTGCTTTTTAAGGGGCGCGGCAGTGGGCACGGCGTGGGCATGTGCCAAGACGGCGCCTACGGCATGGCCAAAGACGGCAAAAACTATAAACAGATTTTGAAAAAATATTACCCCGGGGCCCAACTCACCCCGCTAAAGGAAGATTAACATGGCATTTGAACGCTTCAAAAAATTAGATTTAGACCCGCTTATTGCAAAACAACCCGCCACCCCGCGGGATTCCGCGCGCCAAATGGTGCTTCACCGTGATACGCACACCATTGAACACCGCATTTTCCGCGATATGCACGAATACCTAAACCCCGGCGATACGTTGGTAATTAACAATACCAAAGTGTTCCCCGCCAAATTATTTGCGCACAAACCCACCGGGGGAAAAGTGGAAGTATTGCTCGTACGCCCGACGGTCAACAGCCGCACCTGGGCGGTACTCACGCGGGATTATAAAGAGGGGATTACGTTGGATTTTGGCGACGGCTTACTGGCTAAAGTGCTGGGCAAAACGGAAAATAACGAGGCCGTTTTGGAGTTTAATACGGATGACCTAATGCCCTTTTGCAACGCGCACGGCCTAATGCCCTTGCCGCAATACATAGAAAAAGCCCGCAAACACAGCGGCCTTTCCCCCAGTATTGCTACCGATAAAGAGCGCTACCAAACCGTTTATGCCAAATACAACGGCTCTATTGCCGCGCCGACGGCGGGTTTCCACTTTACGCCGGAACTGTTGCAAAAGCTGAAAGATAAAGGCGTAAATATCGCTTACATTACGTTGCATGTGGGTTGGGGCACGTTTAAGCCTTTGCGCGGGGAGCCGCAACAGCACCACATGTTAGCGGAGCTGGGCGAAATTTCGCCCGAAACGGCCGAGATAGTAAATGCCACCCACGCCCAAGGAAAGCGGGTTTTTTCCGTCGGCACCACCAGCACCCGCACGCTGGAAAGTTTTACGGACGAAAACCGCCACACATCCGCCGGCAAGAAATGGACGGATTTGTTTATTTATCCCGGGTATAAATTCAAGGCCATTGATTGCCTGATTACTAACTTTCACTTCCCGGATTCCACCCCCCTGTGCATGACCAGCGCATTTGCCGGGGAAGACTTTATTTACGAAGCCTACCTGCAAGCGGTGGAAAAGAAATACCGTTTCTACTCGTTTGGGGACAGTATGATGATTTTATAGCGC
>UQFW01000077.1 GCA_900540405.1 Candidatus Avelusimicrobium faecicola
GGCCGCTTGATAACTGCTACAATGTAAACTATGGATTTACTGCTTAATACCCCCGCACTCACCGCGTACGAACAAATGGCGTTAGACGAAACCTGCGCACTGGCGCACGCGGGCGGATTCTGGCTCCGCTTTTACCGTTGGGCGGATAAAGAGGCCGTCACCTTTGGCTATGCCCAACCGCGCCGCTCGGTTTTGCGCCAAGCGGCGGCGGCCGGAGTGGGCGGGCCTGCCGTGCGCCGCCCTACCGGCGGGGGCATGGTACTCCACCGGGGGGATTTGACGTTTTCCTGCATTTTGCAAAGTGAACAGCCGCCCGCGGCCTTGTATGCGCGTTTGCACGGGGCAATCCGCGCGGAACTGGCCTTTTTGGCGCCTGTAAAAGTATGGGGCAAAACGGCGCTGCAGGCGTATCTGCCCGCCCCGCACGGCCAGGCCGGGGCCTGCTTTTTGAACCCGGTAGAAAATGATTTATTAGCGGCAGACGGACACAAAATTTTAGGGGGCGCTATCCGGCGCTTTGGTAAAACCGTATTATATCAGGGCTCTTTGCAAATACCCGGCGCACGGGAAAACTCCGCCTTAAAAAAAGCCGTCATTACGGCTGTTAGGCGGGAATTTGCCGCGCATTTTGCGCCCCGCGCGGTGGGGGCGGACGTGTTAGCGCAAGCCAAAAAGCTGGCCCAAACCCGCTACCAAAGCGAAGATTGGAACGGTAAATTTGAATGAAAAACGCGCTCAAAACGCTGCTGGCGGTGTTGCTGCTCCCCACGCTGTTTTTGGCGGCGGCGCAAACGGCGCGCCTGTTGTACGGCACGCTGGGCAACGCGCAAATGTTTGCCTGTTTTGCGGGCGGGGCCGCGGTGTATGGGGCCATACACTTTTGGGTGTATGATTTTTCCCGCGTGTATGTGCTGGGGCACGAACTGACCCACGCCGTGGCGGCCTTGCTCTGCGGATACCGCATTAAAGATATCAGTGTCCGGCAAGATAGCGGTTATGTAAAAATGACCCAATGCAACGCTTTTGTGGCACTGGCACCGTATTTTATCCCGGCTTATACGGTGGCGTTGGGGTTTTTGTATTGTGCGCTTACCTGGGTGGCGGATTTAACGCCGTACCGTTGGGCGTTTGTGGCGTTGGCCGGGTTTTGTACGGCGTTCCACTTTGTGCAAACATTCAAAACCTTGTTTGAAGCAGACCAGCCGGATTTGAAAATGGCGGGCGGAAAGGTGTTTTCGGCCGTGTCTATTACCTTTGTAAACTTGATGATATTGGCCGTTTTGTGCAAAGTATTGTTCCCCCAACAAACTAATTTAAGTGATGCCGCCCTGCGCGTGGCAACGGGAACCTATCAGACGTGGCGAATTTTTGTAAACTATATAATAGAGCGTATTTATAACGCGCTCTAAAGGGAATGTATGGCGCAAGAGCAAAAAAAGAAAAAGAATTGGCTGGTGCGTTTTTTGGGGGCGTGTTGCACGCTTACCCTGCGTACCGTTATGTTTACGCTCATGCTTATTTTTGGCCTGTCTGCCGTCTGCTGGGTGCTGTTTATTAAATTTTTTAATGCCCAGTATTTAAGCGAGGAAATCACCACCCAATTACAGCGCGCCTTAAACCGCCCGGTTGTCATCACGGCGTTAGATTTGAAATTTTTTAACACGTTGGAATTAAAAGGATTTTCCGTATTGGATAGCGAGGTGGCCCATGGGGAAGCGCTGGTGTCGGCCGACAGTGTGGCGGTGCGTTTTAAGCTACTGCCGCTCTTGGACCACCAACTGGTCATAGACGAAGTGACCCTCAACCGCCCCCGCATTAACATTGTGCGCGGGGAAGACGGCCGCTATAACGTGCCGGATATCCGGGCGCCTAAAAAAACATCCGGGGATGCTACCGCTCCCGCCGGGGAGCGCTTTGCCGTCAGCGTGCAGGACTGGACGGTTAAAAACGGCGTGATGAGCTATAAAGATTTGCAAAATAAAACCACCCACGCCGTATATGGGCTCAACCTGCATTTTGAGCGCTTGCGTTTTGACGAACTTTCCCGCTTTCAAATGGAAATGGTCTTGCGCAATAAGTGGAAAGATAACATTTCCGATATGGAAATTAAAGGCGCGGGCCATGTAAATTTTGCCAATTTTGACTGGAGCAACTTTGCCCTGCGCAGTTTGCGCGCGCAAGTGTTTGCGTTCCGCAAGCCGGTGGCTTTAACCGTGGATTTGGATAACCTGCGCACCCCTTATTTTAATATCCGCGCGCAGGTGCCCGCGTTTGAGGGGAAAGATTTATCCGTATTTGATGATAAAATGGCGCAGTTTTATTTCCCGCAGGCGGATGTAAGCCTAAAGGGGGTGCTGTCCAATAACTACCGCACCTTAAAAATTAACGAATCGGCCATTACGGCGCAAGATGTGCGCGCACAAGCCAGCGGCACGCTGAACTTTGCAGAGGCCCCCTTTACGGCGGACGTGCAGTTTTCCACCGGGCCGATGGATTTGGCCCCGCGGAGCCGAAATTATCCGCCTTTGGAAAAATACAAGCTGACCGGCTCCGGCACCGTGGAAAAAGCCCGCCTGGTGCGCACCGGCGGCCAATGGCAACTGCCGCTTTTAACCTTAACCGCCCAAAACGCGGGGGGAGATTTTTACGGCTTTTTGGCGGACGGCGTGAGCGGAACCTTTCAAGCTAAACAGGATTTTAGCGATTTATACGCCCATACTACTTCCGGCAAAGTGACCGTGGACCGCAGTGTGTTTGATAAGTTGCAACTTTCCGGCTTTTACCGCAAAGGAAACGTGTATGCCAATATAGCCGGCGGGGAATTAAACGGCGTGCCGCTTAAAATGAATTTGGCCATTAACCATATTAAATCCCCCAAGCGCAAAATTACCACCAACCTCTATTTGAAACATTTTGAGCCTATGCCGTTTATCGGGGTGGTGTTTAATTTCGCCCATGTGATTGGGCGGGTGCGTCCGTTTAAGGTGCGCGCACCGCAAACCGGCAAACTGGCGTGGCTGGTTAATTTTAGGGAGCGCCTGCCCAAATTTATGCCCAATTTTGCGGGTACGCTATCCGCCGATACGTTTTCTTCCACGGTTATTTCCGGCAATAACTTTTTTGCGGAATTTGATTTGACGGGCCTGCTGCCCGGTATGGACCAACTAAACGGCACGTTGGATGCCACCCTGCAAAACGGCGTAATTCACCAAATGGAAAAACTGGCCGAAGAACAGCAGGCGCTCAACATTACTTTTACGCCGTTTATTATTATGCACCGTATGGAACGCGCCGGAAGTTTTAAGGTGGGGCAGGTGTTAAAAGACGTGCCTTTTGAAGATATGGCCGCCAGTGTGGATTTTGTAAACGGACGGATGAACATTAACAATGCGTTTACGCAGGGGCCCACTATTTCCGCCGCCGTGCAAGGTTGGACTAACTGGGTAGAAGAAAATTTTGATATTATTATATGGACGATGTTTAACAACACTTCCCGCTCGGGCGCGTTGGCGGAGAACTTAACGGACGAATCCGGCAACCCGGCACTGGCGTTTAAGGTGTCGTCTTCCATGCGCAAACCCAAGCTGGAAATGTTAAAGGCCAAGCAGACGGGCCGGCAGATTAAAGCCGCCCAATCGCGCGGGCTACGCACCGTTTTTGAATCTAACCGGGATTTTATTAAAGGAGACTTCCATGCCAAGAAATAACCTGGATGTTTTATGCCTCTTGCAAGAACACGGGGCTATTATGGAGGGGCATTTTGTAATGCCGTCGGGCTTTCACAGCCAGTCGTACATTCAAACGTCCCTTTTGTTGCAGCACCCTCATTTGGCCCAGCGGATTGCGCAGGCTTTGTCGGATAAATTTTCCCAAAAAGCGGATGTTATTT
>UQFW01000078.1 GCA_900540405.1 Candidatus Avelusimicrobium faecicola
TGGTGGAAGTGCTTTCCCAATGCCCGACCAACTGGCACGCCAGCGTGCCGCAGGCGTTGGAATTTGTGCGTACCAAAATGATGCCGCAATATCCGTTAGGCGTTTTTAAGGATGAGGGGGCGAACTAATGTACCAAGGTATTAGAATTGCCGGTTTCGGCGGGCAAGGGGTTGTTTCAGCCGGGATTTTGTTGGCCCAAGCCGGGGTGGAGTGCAAAAAGAACTCCAGCTGGTTGCCGTCTTACGGCCCGGAAATGCGCGGCGGCACGGCCAACTGCTCGGTAGTTATTTCGGACGGCGAAGTCTACACGCCCATTGTGGCTATGCCGGATACGGTCATTGTGATGAACGAGCCGTCTTTGCCCAAGTTTGAGCCACTGGTAAAAAAGGGCGGGCTGCTGATTATTAACAGCTCACTGATTAATTCCCGCCCTACCCGCACGGATATTAAATCCGTTTGCGTGCCTTGCAACCAAATTGCCGAAAAAATAGGCATGGACCGTATTGCTACATTGGTGGCATTGGGGGCCTATTGCAAGCTGATGGGTGCGGTAAGTGTGGAAAACATTGTACACGCCATGAAGAAAGTGTATAAACGCGCCAAGCCGGAAATGCTGGAACTGAATAAAAAAGCATTGGAAGCCGGGTTTGCCGCTATTCAGTAAAATCTGCAAAACTCAAGCAAAAAGGGCGGAACTGCGGTTTCGTCCTTTTTGTTTTTACCGGGCGTAAAAATAAGGTAAAATACAAATATGAAATTTGAACGTTTTGTAGCTTTACGCTATTTAACGCGCCGCAAAGGGCTGTTTGCTATCATCACCACGCTGATTGGCGTGGCCGGGGTTAGCGTGGGCGTGGCGGCGCTGATTACCACTTTATCCGTGATGAACGGGTTTCAATCGGACATTAAAACCAAAGTCATTGGCGCGCAGAGCCACATTTTGGTATTTGGCCGTATGCCGGCAAGCACTTATCCGGAGCAAATCCGCAAAATAGAGCAAATCCCACTGGTGGAAGCGGCCGCCCCGCATATTTACGGGCAGGCTATTTTATCGTACGACGGCCAAAGCGTGGGGTTGGTGGTGCGCGGGTTGGACCCGGAGCAGGAAAAGAAAATCAACAGTTTGAGCCGTTCGCTGACGGAGGGCTCCTTTGCCCCTAAAGATTGGGCGGCGGACGCTCCGGCCCCGTTGGTGTTGGGGATGGAACTGGCCGCCGGATTGGGTGCGGACGTGGGGGATGATGTAGTGCTGATTTCCCCGCAATCCATTTCCACTTCCGCGGGGATGTTCCCCAAAATGAAGAAATTTCGGGTCAGCGGGTTGTTGCGCACCGGTTATTACGAATTTGATAACACCATTGCTTACGCCGGCCTGGCGGACGCCAGCGACTTTTTGGGTCTGAAAGGCGGCGTGACGGGCGTGGCCGTTAAACTGCACGACTTAAACAAGGCCGAACAGGCCGCCCAACAAATCCGCGAAGCGATTGGCTTGGGGTACAGCGTGCGCACGTTCGCCCAGTTAAACAGCACGTTATATGCGGCCTTAAAGTTGGAAAAAGCCGTCATGTTTATCATCCTGTTTTTAATTATTATTGTGGCCTCCTTAAACATTGCCGGAAACCTGATTTTGTTGGGTACGGAAAAACTGCGCGACATTGGCCTAATGCGCGCCATGGGGGCCAGCCCCAAAATGATACGCAAAGTATTTATGTGGGAAGCCATGGTAATTGCCACGTTGGGGATTTGTTTGGGTATTGCGCTTGCGTGCCTGCTATGTTGGATTATTGCCACCTTTAACATTGTGGAACTCCCCGGCGATATTTACTATTTGACCAAAGTGCCTGTGCGTATGGAATGGAGCGACATTTTGGCCGTAGTGGGGGGCAGTTATTTTATTTGTTTCTTTGCGGGGTTATATCCGGCCGCCAAAGCCTCCCGCGTGAACCCGACGGATGCAATACGTTATGGATAATATCATAGAATTAAAAAATGTGACCAAAATTTACGGTCAGAAAGACGAAAACCTCTGCGTGCTGGAAGATGTATCCCTGCAAGTGCAAAAAGGGCGTTTTGCGGTGCTTTTGGGCCCTAGCGGCAGCGGCAAAAGCACACTGCTTAATTTAATTGCCATGTTGGATAAACCCACGTCCGGCCAAATCTTTTTTGAAGGGCAGGATATTACCCGCTTGCGTAAGGAGTCGGCCCGCTCGGCCCTGCGCCTAAAAAAAATGGGGTTTGTGTTTCAGTTTGACGGCCTGTTGCCGGAATTTTCTTTACTGGAAAATGTGGAACTGCCCGCACTTATGCGCGGGGATGAAAACCCCCAAAAAGCGCAGGCGTTGCTGGAAAATTTAGGCTTGGGCGCCATTACCCACAAACTGCCCAGCGAGCTTTCCGGCGGGGAAAAACAGCGCGCCAGTATTGCGCGCGCGTTGCGCAACGAGCCTGTACTGCTACTGGCCGACGAGCCCACCGGCAATTTGGATGCCTCCCGCAAAGAGCAGGTGTTTAAGGACTTCGCCCGCATGGCCCGCGAGGGGCTGACGGTGCTGATGGTGACGCACGACGTTCACGCCGTCAACTTTGCCGACGACGTTTACACCTTGGAAAACCGTAAACTGGTAAAAACAAAATAATATGCTTACAAACCCAACTTTTTGGCTGGCGGCGGGGTGCTTTTTATTGGGGTGGTGCGTTTTTGTGCTTACCGCCCGCCACAAAAAGCGCGCCTTGTTGCGCCTGAAAACCGCGGCCCAACAGGGGGACTCTGCCGCCCAAATAGAATTGGGCCAACGCTATTACCGCGGCAAAGGCGGCGTGGCGCAGGACGATTACGAAGCCTTTATTTGTTTTAAGTCCGCGGCTAAATCCGGCGCGGCGCAAGCGCAGGTGGCGTTGGCGGCGTTGTATCACGCGGGGCGCGGGTGCGCGCGGAACGATAAAGAAACGTTCCGTTGGTATCAGGCCGCGGCCGAACAGGGCAATTATGAGGGGAAAATCAACCTGATTATGTGCTACCTAAAAGGCATTGGCACGCGGGAAAACCCGCAAGAGGCGTTCCGTTTGGCAGTTTTGGCGGCGGATGCCGGAAGCCCCTTTGCTCAACTAATGGTGGGGGATTTTTATGCGTACGGCACCGGCACCGCGCAAGATAAAAACAAGGCGGAGCGGTATTATTTGTTGGCGGCCACGCATGGGGAGCCGCATGCGCGTAAGAGGTTGGGGAAGTTGGCGGGAATCCCCGAACGCCACGATATTTTGAATTAAGAACAACTGGTGGTAGGATTTAGATATAAACGCACAAGGGGAAAAATAACATTTTTCCCCTTGTTTGCGTTTGATGGGCAAACAATTTTCCAAATTTAAGCCCTTTTGCGCCCCCTTTAGGCTTATGTAGCTAGCGCTACACCGCGCCTAAACTAGCGGCGCAAAATCATCTTAAATTTGAAAAATCATGCTACAAACGCTAATTCTTGTACTGGCACGAACGGCAACGCTAAGGAAGAACGGCAAACGGCGGACGGCATTTGGTAGGATTTAGAGATTAACGCACAGAAAGCAAAATAACATTTTGCTTTCTGTTTGCGTTTAACGGGCCACATTTTTCCATATTCATAAAACACCATCATTTGCATTTTGGGTTTTAATGTGTTATAATAATATTGCGGGGTAGAGAAGCCTGGTATCTCGCAAGGCCCAT
>UQFW01000079.1 GCA_900540405.1 Candidatus Avelusimicrobium faecicola
CTCCGCGGGAAAACCCACGCCGCCACCGTGCTTTTTGTGTCCGGCACGCCCAGTTTGGAAATGCTGAAACTGGTTAAAGAGCAAGCCGTTCAAGAAATAAAATTCACGCAAAAACTCCCCGCGTTCAACTTTGCGCCGCAAGTAAAAATCACCCCCAAAAAAGGGGCTAAATCCAAGTATTTATCCGACTTTTTGTTAGAGGAAATCAAGCAAAACCTCACCCGCAAGGAGCCTGTTTTACTGGTGCTGAACCGCCGGGGCTATTCCAACGCATATTACTGCTTAAACTGCGGGGCGTACGCCCGGTGCAAACAGTGCGGCAGTTTGCTTTCGCGCGAAAACACGCCGGAAGGCGGCGACTTTCTGCTCTGCAAAAAATGCGGCGCTAAGGAAGATTTACACCAAATTTGCCCCAAGTGCCAAAACCAGATTTTCAAATCCCGCGGCGGCGGAACGCAAAAAATAGTGAGCGAAGTTCAAAAACTGTTCCCGTCCGCGCGCTTACTGCGGCTGGATTCCGACACCTTAAAAACCAAATCCGGCCAAGGGCATTTGGCTTCCGGCGCCCTTAAAACAGGGCAGGTGGATATAGTTATCGGCACGCGCCTGGCCGTCAGCGCGGTGGAGGCCAACGCCGTCACGCTCTTTGGCGTGTTGGACGCGGATTTGGAGTTAGACAGCCCGGACTTCCGCGCCTCGGAAAAATTGGGCCAAATGTTATTTTATTTGCGTTCCCGCGCCGCGTGCGTGCCTAACGGACGGCTGATTGTGCAAGCCTCCGGTACGGATATTTACCCCTTTGAATTTTTGCAAAGCGGAGATTTTGCCCAAGCGGCCGAACAGGAATTGGCCCTGCGGGAAGCGTTTAATTATCCCCCTTTTATCCGTTTGGTGCGCGCCACCTTAAAAAACAAAGACCCCAAAGCGCTTTGCGCGCAAGCCGCACACTTAAAAAGCATTTTTAAGCAACGCGCGCAGGAAATACTCGGCCCGGTGCCGTGCGGGAAAAAAACGGACACTCTTAAAAAAGAATATTTACTGTTCAAACTGACGGACGAACAATACTTCCCCGCCGTGGAAGTGTTGGATAGCCTCTCCACCCAAAACAAAAAGCAACCGCTTAAACTCTCGGCCGACCCGTACGATTTTTATTAAAAACCGCCTGCGCCTAGTGCGTAGCCTATTCCCATTATGCTAAAATATGGGATAAGTACCCATTTGGAGAATTATAAAATGACCATTGATGAACAAATAGATTTTTTAACGCGCGGCTGTGTGGACGTAGTATCCAAAGCCGATTTAGCCAAAAAGTTGGAAAGCGGCAAAACCTTAAAAGTTAAATTGGGTTGTGACCCTACCAGTGCGGATTTGCACTTGGGGCATAGTGTGGCCCTTTCTTTATTACGCCGCTTCCAAGATTTAGGGCACAAAGCCGTGCTGGTGATTGGGGATTTTACCGCCGCCGTGGGTGACCCGTCCGGCCGTGACTCCACCCGCCCGGTTTTGCCGCGCGAAAAAATCTTGGAAAACGCCAAAACCTATACGGAACAAGCCTTCAAAGTATTAGACCCGTCCAAAACCGAAATCCGCTTTAACAGCGAATGGTTAGATATGTTTGTATCCGGCAAAGATTTAATGCTCACGCTCCAAAAAGTGACGGTGGCCCAAGTGTTGGAACGCGACGACTTCAAAAAGCGTATGGCGGCAGGCAACCCGATTAGCCTGTTGGAAGTGTTATACAGCTTATTCCAGGGGCAGGATTCCGTCGCCTTAAAAGCGGATGTGGAACTGGGCGGCACGGACCAGATTTTTAACTTGTTAGTCGGCCGCCAGTTGCAAAAGAACAACGGCCAGGAGCCGCAAGTAGCCATTACCGTACCGCTATTAGTAGGGTTGGACGGCATTAAAAAGATGTCCAAATCCTACGGCAATTATGTGGGCTTAAACGACGCGCCCAACGATATGTTCGGCAAACTGATGTCTATTTCCGACGAACTGATGATTGCTTATTACGAGCTTTTAACCTCCGAAGATTTAACCGCCGTTAAGGCCATGCACCCCATGGAAGCCAAAAAGCATTTGGCGGGCCTGCTGACGGAGCGCTTCCACGGTAAAGAAGCCGCCATGGCCGCCCGGGCCAACTTTGAACAGGTTTTTTCCAAAAAGCAAAACCCGGACGATATGCCCGAATTTAAGCCCGAAGCCGGGCAATTACTTTCCGCCGCGTTGGTAGCGGCCGGGGCCGCGCAAAGCAAGAACAAAGCGCGCGCCTTAATAGACCAGGGTGCCGTACGCTTAAACGGCCAGAAACTCACGCAAGACGGCGTTTTGACGTTTGATTCCGGCGCCGTACTGCAGGTGGGGCGGCGCACCTTCTTAAAACTTATAAAATAATATGAAACGGCTTTTGATATTTTTTGCCTTTTGCTTGGTATTTTTGCTTAGCGCGGCGTGGCTGATAAAAATGTTCACCTGGGATAAAGGGGAGCTGACTACTTTTACCATTCACCCGGGGCAGAGCGGCGCGTCCGTGGCGCAGGAATTAAAAGCAAAAGGCATTATCAAAAGTCCGTTGGCGTTCAAAATTTTACTGCGCTTAACTTCTTCCGCGCGGGATTTGAAAGCCGGCAAGTTTGACTTACGCAAAAACACCCCCAGTTTTGAGGTCATCAACTGCATTAAAAGCGGGCAGTGTATTCACTATGAAAAACTGACCGTACTGGAAGGCTGGAGAAGTGAAGAAATTGCCGAAATGCTGGCCGAAAAAAACATTACGGACGCCAAAGAGTTTTTGTCTATCGTGCGGGAGCGCAATTTAGAAGGCAAATTGTTCCCCTCCACTTATTTATTTTCCGAAAAAACCCCCGCCCAAAAAGTAGTGGCAGAAATGACGGCGGAATATGCCAAACGCATTAAGCCGCTGTTTGCCAAATACCCCACCAAACTGACGGAAAACCAAGTATTAACCATAGCCTCTATTGTGGAGCGCGAGGCCATCCACCACGACGAACGCCCCAAAATTGCGGCGGTGTACTTAAACCGCTACAAAATAGGCAAACGCTTGGAAGCGGACCCCACCGTGCAATATGCGCTGGGGTTCAACACGCGGGAAAACCGCTATTGGAAAAAAGGGCTCACTTATAAGGACTTAAAAGTAAACTCCCCCTACAACACTTACCGCAACGCGGGGTTACCGCCGGGGCCTATTTGCAACCCCAGTTATGAATCCGTTTTAGGGGTTTTGCAACCCACGCCCAATTTTAATAATTTGTATTTTGTGGCCGATAACACCAGCCGCCACGTTTTCAGCCCCACGTTTGACGAACACAAACGCAACATCCGGCGTATCCGCGCCCCCAAACAAAACCCGATGTAAGCGCAAAATATCTTAATAAATAAAAAAGGGCTCCCGGTACAAGGGAGTCCTTTTTTGCCGCTATACCCGCAAAGGGCCAAAACCCGGCAGAAAACTAAACCCCGCAGGGCCGCCCGGCTGAGCCCCGGCGTGCCCTGCGTAAAACAAGCATGTGGCGCAATATGCCCATACTACACCCC
>UQFW01000080.1 GCA_900540405.1 Candidatus Avelusimicrobium faecicola
CGGCGGGAGTCGAACCCACATTTCCAGCTTCGGAGGCTGACGCTCTATCCATTGAACTACGAGCGCGATAAAGCGGTTGTTTCTTTTATTCTACAAAATTATGCAAGAGCGTTGGAAAAAATCCCAAAAATCAGGCGTTGGCGGGTTCCGGGCGCGCGCGAAATTTGCGCGGAAGCCCCAAACCAATGGCCAGTAGCGCCCCCGCGCCCAACAAGTACGGGTAATACAGGTATTGCATAATGCTGATGGGGGAAAGCCCCGTCAAACTGGCGGCCATTAACAGTTGCGCGCCGTAGGGAATCATGCCCTGCACAAAGCAGGAAAAAATATCCAACAAACTGGCGGAACGGTTCGGCGCTACCTTAAAACGGACGGCAATTTCTTTGGCAATCGGCCCGGCCATAATCAGGGCAATCGTATTGTTGGCAGTGCATAAATTGGCAAAGCAGATAATGCCCGCAATACTCAGTTCCGCCCCTTTCTGCCCGCGGATGCGTTGGGTCAGCTTTTGGATAATCCACGCCAGCCCGCCGCCGGTGCGTATCATTTCCAGCATACCGCCCGCTAGCAGGGTGACGATAATCAGCTCGCCCATGCCGGTTATCCCGGCCCCCATGGAAACCGTCCACTCCCAAATACCAAAACTGCCCAAACACAGGCCCAACACGCCCGAAAGCACCGTGCCCAACAGTAAAACCACCAATACATTTACGCCCATTACCGCGGCCCCCAATACCACCAAATACGGCAATACTTTCAGCCATTCCACATGGGCGGGCTCAAAGGCATTGGCGGCCCCGCTACCCAGTAAAATATACAGCAAGGTGGTAATAAACGCCAGGGGCATTACAATCTTAAAATTGGTTTTGAATTTGTCCGACATTTTGCACCCTTGCGTGCGGGTGGCTACAATGGTGGTATCGGAAATAAACGAGAGGTTATCCCCAAACATAGCGCCCCCCACGGTGGCGGCAATCACCAAGGCCGGGTTTAAGCCCGTTTTGGCGGCAATCCCCGCCGCTACCGGGGCCAAGGCAACAATCGTGCCGACGGACGTCCCCACCGAAACGCTAATCACGCACGCGGCTAAAAAAATACCGGCCGCCAACACATTGCCCGGCAAGACGGAAAGCGTCAAATTGACGGTGGCATCCACCGCGCCCATGGCTTTGGTGGTTTGCGCAAACGCGCCCGCCAAAATAAAAATAAGCACCATGAGCATAATGTTGGGGTTCGCCGCCCCTTGGCAGAAAGTTTCTATCCGCTTATGCAGGTTGCCTTTTTTAGCCATGGCTACCGCCACAATGGAAGAAATAACAAAAGCTACCGTAATGGGCATTTTGTAAAAGTCGCCCGCCAAAACGGAAACGACCAAATAGGAAATTAAAAATACGCCCAGCGGCACTAATGCCCAGGCATTGGGTTTTATATCTGTTTGCATGGAATCCTTGGGGGCGGCCTTGCGGATAAAACTGCGTGCCGCCGCGTAAAATTACTTATATATTATATGAAATTTGCCCCCTGTTCCGCCCCAAACGTGCCGGGCGGGGCCAAAAAATCATACAATAAAAGTATGAAAGCCGCTATTATTACCATTGGGGATGAAATTCTGCTCGGGCAGATTACGGACACCAACTCCCGCTTTATTGCGCGGGAACTGGCCGCGCTGGGCGTGGAAACCGTAGAAATGTTTACGGTTGCCGACGAACAAGCCGCCATTGTGCGCGCGTTGGATACGGCCTTTTTGCGGGCCGATTTACTGTTTATTACCGGGGGGCTCGGCCCCACGAAAGACGATTTAACCAAAAAAACATTGGCTGAATATTTCCATACGCCGCTGGTGTTTAACCCGCAGGTGTATGCGTGGCTGGAAGAAATGCTCCTGCCGCGGCGGGGGGAAGTAAACGCCTACAACAAAAGCCAGGCCGTCTTGCCGCAAGATTGCACCGTTTTACGCAACCGCAAAGGCACCGCTAGCGGTATGTGGTTTGAAAAAGACGGCCGGATTGCCGTTTCTCTGCCCGGCGTTCCGTTTGAAATGGAACACCTGATGACGGAGGAAGTCCTGCCGCTTTTGCGGAAAAAATGCGCTGAAAAACTGCTTGCGTACCGCCTGTTGCACGTTTTTAATATCCCGGAGGCGGAATTAGCCATGCGCTTACAGGCGTTTGAGGCGCAACTGCCCGCCGGGGTAGGGCTTGCGTATTTGCCGTCTGTGGACGAAGTAAAACTCCGCGTGACGGCCAAAGGCTCGGCCCTGCCGCTACTGGACGGACAAACCGAAAAATTAAAAACCTGTTTACAAGGGTTGCACTTTACGGAGGGGGAAACGTCCGGCTTGGTGGAACGGTTAGCCGCCGTGTTCACGCAAAAAAAATTGACTTTGGCCAGTGCCGAAAGTTGCACCGGGGGCAATATTGCCCATTGGATTACCGCCTTGCCCGGCGCCAGTAATTATTATTTGGGCGGGGTGGTTTCTTATGCCAATCAGGTAAAAGCCGGCGTGTTGGGCGTCAGCACGGACGACTTAAAAACCCACGGCGCGGTGAGCGAGCCGGTAGCCAAACAAATGGCCGCAGGCGCGCGGCGGGTGACGGGGGCGGATTGGGCCGTTTCCACTACCGGCATAGCGGGCCCCGGCGGCGGCACGCCGGAAAAACCCGTCGGCACGGTGTGGATTGGTTTAGCGGGGCCGCACGGTGTGGAAGCGCGCAAATTTTTGTTTTCGTCCACGCGGGAGCGCAATATCGGCAAGGCTTCCGCACAGGCGTTGGAATGGGTACTGTCTGCCGTTTTGAAAACCAAATAAGGAGATATTAAAAATGACTTTATGGCAAGAAATTTATAATTTAGGCATTGTGCCGCTTATCGGCAAAGTAAGCCCGGCGGAAGCGGGCGATTTGGCCCGCGCGTTGGCGCAAGGGGGCTTAACGGCCGCCGCCATTACGTTATCCGGCGAAAAGGATGTTCAGCAAGCGCGCGCTATGGCCGGGGCGGTAAATGGGTTTAAGGTGTTTGCGTACGCCGTTAATGACGCCGAATCCGCCCGCCGTGCGGTGGAAGCCGGGGTGTGCGGCGTGTTTACGCAAAGCGCAGACGAAGCCGTCTTGCAGCCGTTGGCTCAAGCGGGGGTGGAATGTTTGCCGGTGCCGTCGGTTGTAAAATTTGCCAAATTGGCCGATTATTTTTCCTGCGGGCGGGTGGCGGCTTGTTTGTGCCCGGATTTGGAAACGAAGGAATTATTGGGGAAATCCTATTTTGATGCCGTTGTGCGCCGCACCCGCCAGGCGGTAAGCGCTATGTTGGGGTTTGATTTGCGCCATGTGGGCATTAATCAGCCGGATGCGGAGTCGTCCGCCCGCACCGCCGGGGAATTTGAAAGTTTGTTCGGTTTTACCCGCACGGACCGCGGCGGCGCGTATTTTGCCGGGGAAGTGGTGGAAGTGATGAAAAAGAAATTCTACGGCGAACACGGCCATATTGCCGTGGCGACGAATGATGCCGGGCGCGCGGCGTATTTTTTGCA
>UQFW01000081.1 GCA_900540405.1 Candidatus Avelusimicrobium faecicola
AGCGCCGCGCCGCCGTCTTCTTTTTCCATACGGCTTAAAATAGGCAGTAAAAAGGCAAACGTTTTGCCCGTACCCGTCTGGGCCGTGCCCAGTACGTCGTGCCCTTGCATGGCGGGCTCAATGGCCTGCGCCTGAATGGGCGTAGGCGTGGTAATACCCAAGCGTTTTAACGCATCTTGCAAAAACGCGGGCAAAATAGAAAAGTCTTTCATGGACATCAAATTCCTTATCATTAATCTGCGTGTAAAAGGGCTTCGCACTGTTCGTTTAAGGCAAGCCATTCTTCTTCACACTTGTTCAGTTCGTCCGTCAACAGGGCCAGTTCAATGCTCCCGTCGGCCGAATATTGTACCAGCAGTTGCTGTTCCAGTTGCGCTTTGCGGGTGGATAATTTTTCCATCCGTTTATCCAATTCCCGGATTTGTTTTTTAAGGGGTGCGGCATCCGCGCGGCGTTTGGCCGCATCCCGGCGCCGGGCCTCTTTGCCGGACATTTTATCACTGGCGGCACCTTCGCGGTCCCCCCCGTTAAGAAGCTGCATTTTGTAGTCTTCCAAATCCCCGGTAAAAGTGCGGCAAGTGCCGCCGCGCACAATCCAAAGCGTATCGCACGCCATTTCTATAACGTGCAAATCGTGCGTGATTAACACCACCGCCCCGGTATAGGCGTTCAGCGCGTCTAACAGCGCATCGCGCGATTGGATATCCAGGTGGTTGGTGGGTTCGTCCAAAATCAGCAAATGGGGCGCATCTTTGGTAATCAGCGCCAAAAGCAGGCGGGATTTTTCCCCGCCGGAAAGTTTGCCGATTTCGGTATCCGACTTGGCTTTATTTAAGCCGAACGCACCCAGTTGGGCGCGTATTTGGGTTTCGCTTGCCCCGGGCATTACATCACCCAGTTGTTCAAAAGGGGTTTTTTCCACGTCCAGTTCTTCCGTCTGGTGTTGGGAAAAATAAGCGATTTTCATTTTTTTGGCCGTCGTCATCTTGCCGCTCATCAGCAGTAAGCGGTGGGATAAAATTTTGGCCAGGGTGGATTTACCGTTCCCGTTCGCACCTAGCAGGGCAATACGGTCGTCCTGCTCTATGCGTAAATTCAAGTCCGTCAGCACAGGTTTTTCGTCATAGCCGGCAACGCCGCCCTCTATGGAGATTAAAGACTGCGTCAGCCGCGTGGGGGACGGAAACTGAAAGTGGACTTCCGGGTCCTTGGGGATAGGCGGCAATTCGCCCATTTTTTCTATCATTTTGATACGGCTTTGCGCCTGCTTGGCCTTGGTGGCCTTGTAGCGGAAACGGTCCACGAACGATTGCAAATGCGCCACTACGCGCTCGTGCTTGGCGGCGGCCAAGCGCATACCTTCTATGGCGGCGGCGCGGGTGCGTTCGTACTGGTCGTAATTGCCGTTATAGAGCTTTAGAACGGCGTTTTCCACATGGATAATTTTATCGCACAGCAGGTTCAAAATATGCCGGTCATGGCTGATGATAAAAACGGTTTTGTTTAGGTGGAGCAGGTAGTTTTCCAACCAGACGGAAGTTTCCAAATCCAGGTGGTTGGTGGGTTCGTCCAACAGCAAACAGTTGCTGGGCGCATACAACGCGGCCGCCAGGCACGCACGCACCTGCCACCCGCCGGAAAACTCTTTTAAGGGGCGGTGGAAGTCTTTATTTTCAAACCCCAACCCGCTTAAAATAGCGCTGGCGCGCGCGGTGGCACTATGGGCGCCTAAAAACTCCATGCGGTCAAAAACTTCCGCCAGGCGCTCGCCGGAAATATCCGCCCGTTGGGATTCTTTTTCCAACGCGGTCAGTTCTTTATCGGCCGCCAACACATAAGGCAAGAGCGGTTGTGACGGGTCCGCAATTTCCTGCGCTACGGTGGCAATTTGCGTTCCGCGGGTAATTTCAATCTTTCCGCCGTCGGGCGAAAAAGCCCCTGTAATCAGCTTGAAAAGCGTACTTTTACCGCAGCCGTTGGGGCCTACTAAACCCACTTTTTGGCCGTCTTGTATCAATACGGAAGCATCTTCAAACAGGGTGCGGAGCCCAAAATGGAAGGAAAGGTCTTTAATCTCTATCACAATACATATATTTTACCAAATTTATACCCGCAGGAGCGGGCGGCAAACGCAAGAAAATTTCTACGACGAGAAAACGCAAAAATCCCCCAACCCCAAAAAGCGGTTTCCCTCGGTAAAATTGACAAACGCCCAAATTTGATAAAATAAGTTAAAGTTTTTGGAGTTTTACATGAACCGCAACATATTAGCATTGGATTTTGGCAGTGGCAAAATTACCGCCGCTTTAAGCGCCTATGACGACGAAACAAACACCCTGCGCGTGCGCCGCACGCTCCTGGAGCCGTGCGTGGGCATAAACGGCAGTGTGATTTTGGATTTGAAAGGCGCCGAAAGAGCTTTAAGCAAAATATTTGCGGATATTTCCGAATATGTATCGTTCAATCCGTCGGTAGTGGTGGGCGTGCGCGGTAATTTTTTAAGTTTTTTGCATACCAGCGGCACCAAATTTAGGGAAGCCAACCTCCGCCCCATTACCCAAAAAGATGTGGACGAAGCCATTAACAACTCCATTCCCACCAACTTAAACGAAAATTTGGAAGTGTTGGACGTCCTGCCCACCGGATATATGTTAGATTCCCAGCCGCGCATTGACCCGCTGGATTTAAGAGGGTTTTATTTGGAAGCCGACACGTTTATTACATTTGCACTTAAAACCCAACTGCAAAACCTAAATTGCATGTTGGAAGATTGCGAATGTACCGATTATGCCGCGTTTCCGGCCTCGGTAGCGTTGGCGCAAACGCTTATGCGCCCGGAAGAAAAAAAGAATACCACCTTATTTTTAGATATCGGCGGCACGAACACTTCGGCCCTGTTATACCACAAAGGTTCCATTTTGCAAGGGTGGGAAATGCCCCTGGGTGCCGAAATTATTGTGCAGGAAGTGGCCGATATTTTGCAAAGTGATTTGGATTCCACCCGCAAAACGCTCAGCCAATACGAATATGGGGATGACGAAATTGTGGACGACGTGTTGGACGAAGCCTCTAAAAAATTAATGAAAGCCATTAAAAAAGAGTTGCTCAACTCCGTGGACTACTTAAAATTCCCCCCCACGAGCGCCGTATTAAGCGGCGGCGGCACCGGGGAAAGCGTGCGCGAAGCCGCCAAAAACGTGTTCAATTTGCGTAAAGCGCGCCTGGCCGTATGCGAGGACCTTATCCCGGATGCGGAGGGCAAAGAGGCTGTTTTTGCCACCGTAATTGCGCTTACCCACCATTATTTAGAGCGCGAAACGACCGAGGCCGTACACTCCGCCAAAAAAGAGGACAGTTTTTTGGGCGGGTTGTTATCGCGCTTTGGGTTTAACTAAAAAAACACCCCTAAATCAAAGAAGAACCCTTTAACCAAAAAGCACCCTGCGGGCCGCACCTTGCAGGCCGCACCTTGCGAACGGCAGGGTCTTTTTTGCAAAGAGGGTTTGGAAAGCCCCATAAAAA
>UQFW01000082.1 GCA_900540405.1 Candidatus Avelusimicrobium faecicola
GTATCTTTTGCTACTATTTAGACCTACTAAGCAAATAGGCCCAAAAGCCCTTTTATTTTAGGAAATATCTATTTATAATATAATTAGTAGGGCCGGGCAAATCTGCCCGGCGGGGGATTTATGCGCGTTTTAAGCCAAATCATTTTACTCGTTTTTACCAGCGTACTGGTGTTTAGTGCGCCGGAGCCGGTTTATGCGCAAGGCAATATGTGGAAACGCTTTTCCGGCGCGTGCCGCAAGTGGTTGCCGTCGCCCAAAAAAACACCCACCCGCAAAGAAGTGCTGGAACCGGAAAATATGGAAAAAATCCTGGTGCGCCGGGCACGTGTTTCCCGCAATCAAGCCTGGGACAAAATGGATAAAGATGTCCGGCGCCTGTTGCTCCCCGCGCAAAGCACCATTTTGAATAACCAAGTTTGGGTGGGAGAAAATTTAGACGAATTATATGCCGATAATCCGGTCCTGAAAAATGCCTCGGTTTTAGTTAAACGCCAGTATTTTCAAGCGGCCAATAACCGTTTGGTGCCCGGGGTGCTTAAAAAGCGGGTGCAAAATTTATTGTGGTTAAAACGCAACGAAAAACTTTTGTTGCAAGCGGCTATTGCCGTTAAGAACACGCCCCAAAATCTGGCGGCGCAAATCCCGCCGGATACCCAATATTGGTTCATTGGCGAGGAACACGGCCAGCCCAACGTGCGCCGCACCATAGCGGACACATTAAGCGCCTTTGTGGAGCAAAACCCCGGCCGGGAAATCCTGTTTTTTACGGAGTTCTTGCCGCAGGGTGCCAATGCCCAAGACGCCGTAGCCTATGCCAATTTGGGCCTTTATAAAGGCCATGCTACGGTGTGGAACGTAGTGCATAAAGCGGGGATTGCGCTGATAGGGTTGGAGCCGCGTTTTGTCCACCGCAATCGCCTTTTGCAAACCAGATATGATGCTGTGCCCGGCGGGGAATCTTCCGAATGCAGTATTTGGCTATCTTTGGAAGGCATGCGCGTGCGCAACCAAGCCTGGGTAAAATTAATAAAAAAATACCGCACAAAATATCCCAATGCGCTGTTTGTAATCCACTGTGGGGAAGCCCATGCAGATTATTTAGAGCCTTTTGCGGTGCCGCTTTCTTTCCCGGCGGGAAAGACTTTTGTTTCGGCGGTTTACACTCCTGTTGCCGGCAACCAGTTTGAACAATTACTGCCTCATCCGTTTACTAAAATACCTGCCCTCAAGTGGGGTGCGCGCCGCTATGGCCGCGCAACCGGGTATGACTTGCGGGTATTTGTGCCCCGGTAAAAACGCTGTTTTTGCTATAATAAAACAGATAAACCGGGGGCAACCATGAAAAACCTAATTTTTTGTTTGGTATTGATGTGCGGGGCCGTGGCGCACGCGGATGTAAACATAATGACGGTCACCGACGAAGACCGCCACACCAAAAAGGAAGATTTCTACCACACTTTTGAATACCACATTTTGCCGTTGGGGCGCGGAAACAGTGCCGCAAAATGCCAGGCTACGCGCATTGGGCGGCGGTGGTTTGCCACGGCGGCCCACTGTGTGGAACGCTGCGCGGCGGGCGGGTGCCGTATTCAAATGGATTTACTAGATGAGCCTGTTTCCGTTTTGGCACAAGTGGATTCCACCCCCAAAAGACCCACTATTTTTGTGCATCCGGAATATAATGAAAATGTCACCGCCCGGGACGATTTTGCACTCATCCGCTTGGACTTAAACAAAGCCCCGCTGGTATATTATAAACGCGTGAACCGCACCGGCCTGGTGGGTATTTCGGCTCAACAGTTTCAAACGTATCTGCGCACGCACCGCACGGCGGCCGCTAAATTCCGCCGGGTGATGAGCGGGGATTTGCCGCCTATCGTTGCGTTTGACGACGACACTTATTTAATAGACCGCAAACTGTCCGTCATTTCCATTTTTGACGGCGTGCGTGACATCAAACAGAACCCGTATAAAGCGTATTATGTAAAAGATTTGGGCTTTGCGTATACCAAAAACTTTGGGATTCGCAAAGGGATGAGCGGTTCCGGTGTAATGACGAACACCGGGGAATTAATAGGGGTGGTATCCGCCGACCTTGTCTGGCAGCGCTATTCGCCCGCCCAAGGCAAAACGGAAGAAAAAGACTTCTTCTTGTTCTTGGCGTTTAACAAATCGGTGCGTGCATTTATGGAAAGCGTTATGGGCAGTGATTACTACAAGTTGGATTTCAAAGATGCGTACCCCCAGTTTATTAAACACGGCGTGCGCGGCAACCATAGCCTTATCCGGCAGGGAGTGCGGGATGTCCGCAATAAAAACAAAAAGAAATAATCCTTTGTGGTTGTTTTTATTAAAAAATAAAGATTTTTTGTTTTGTTCTCAAGGGTCATTTGGCAAATGGGGCAAAAAATTCCCTTGTTTTTTTTTGTAAAATAAGTAAGAATATAGGTATTCCCGGCTTAAAAAGGCGGCAAAAAAGCCGTTTTAAGCGGTTGGAGGAGGACTGGTTATGAAAAAATTATTTCTGCTTTTTGCGGGGCTGTTGTGTGCCCCGGCTGTTTTTGCCGCATCAACCACTACCAAAAACACAATGAAAATGGTAGCCTATTTCCCGGTGCCGTATGTAGCATACGATACGGTATCCGCCACCCAAGCGTTGGACGTGGGCGTTTTGAATGAGTGCAGAATGTCTTTGGGGGAAAACCAATCCAATTTAGGGGGCAGTAATTGTTCGCTATATTTGTATGGCGCGGCGGACGGCACGGATGATGCCCGGCGCGGCCTATTGAACGTGTCTGCCGGAAAACTGGACTTGAATGCCACCGGATTTACGAGTACCCCTATTATCAGAAGCTCTAAAGTGTTAGTGGGCTCCGGCGGCACGGACGGCTATGGCTTGTTGGAAATCGGAAAGCCCGGCGGTAAAGACCCCAATTTTAACGCTTTGTATATTAGCAGTTTGGCAAACGGTGGGGATTCCGTGCGCGCCACCGGCCGGGGCAATTCGGTGTCCGATATGGCGGCGAAGGTGACGGCATTTAAGATGTTTGACGAAATTTCCAATAACTTCCCGTCGTGCGGCGGTACCGTCACTTGGCAGGAGTTGGAACTGGGCGGGGATGTTGCCAACAACAAAACCTATAAAGATGTGTATTTAGTGTGC
>UQFW01000083.1 GCA_900540405.1 Candidatus Avelusimicrobium faecicola
TGAAAGGCGGAGCGTTGTTTTTATTGGCACAAACTGCTTTCTAAAAGCCAAAACCTTCTTACGCCGGATTTATCCCCCACCGGGCTAGCCAAAAGGCCGGGCTTATTAATATACTGTATATATGCGCAAAATCCTTTCTGTTTGTACCTTTTTATTACTTGTTATGCCGGGTTTATTAAATGCCCGGCAATACATTTCCGCGCCGGAACAAAATGTAGAAATCATCCAAACCATTACTATCCGCCCGGTAAACACCACCCCCAACCAGGCCGAACCCGCCGGAGGCCCGGCTGAAACCGCCGACGAAAACGCGGAGCCGGAAACCAAACCCAAAAAGAAGCCAAAAACCGCCAAAAAAGCCAAAACCGTCACCCAACCGGGTAAATTTGTGCCGTTTTTCCAACCGGGCATGGCCCAACAACCCGGCACTAACGAAGCCCAATATGACTATATTTTACCCACCGTTGCCCCTCGTGCCCACCCGCACTTGGGCCGCCCTCAACCGGGCCGGCCGCATAAACCCGCCAGGCCGGGCCGCCGCCACAGAGGGCACGGCAGAGGGCCGTTCCCACCGCCGCCGCCCCCGGCCGCACAACCCGGGCGGGACCCGCGTTTAGATAACGCCCCCACCGGCATAAAACCCCTTTTGCCACCCATGCACCCGCCGGTGCCGGGCGGAAATTTTCGGCCATTTAACCCCGGGCAACCGCCCGCGCCGGGCCCCCTTTCCCCCACCCAACCGGGCAGAGGAACTTTCCCTGCTTATCCGCCCGCGCCGGGTATGGGGCCGCAAGGTTCCTCCGCAATTCCGCCCGCGCCGCCTATGCCCGCCGCCGGGGTGGGCCGCCCCTTGCGCTAATGGATTAAACGCGCCCCCTTTTGAAACCCCGCTCCGCACGCTAATTTAGGACACCATAAAAAAACAGGCCCCTTTTTAAGGAGCCTGCTTTTGATACGGTAAATATTTATTCCAGCGGCCTTAATAAGTGCAGTACCAACATGGCCTGGCGGTAATCGGTGCGTTCCTGCTCCGTAAATTCCTCATTTTGGGCCAGATAATCCGCCGCCGTTTTGCCGGATTGGTCTTTGGCGGACGGGTCCGCCTTGGCACGCAGTAAAATATCCAACACCGCTTTTTGGTTGTGCGCCGCCGCCAACATCAGCGGCGTTTGGCCTTGCTTATCCGCCATATTCGGGTTGGCCCCGCCCTTTACCAATACTAGGGTAATAGAGTCATTGGGGTTAAACTCCGCCGCCCAAAACAACGGCGTTTGGCCGTCATTATCCGCCCGGTTGGGGTCCGCCCCCGCCGCCAACAGTTTTTCAATCGGTTGGGCCTCTTTGGCGTGGCGCGCCGCATAAAAAAGCGCCGTGTGGCCCTCGTTATCGCCCACGTTTACATCTCCGGCGCGGGCAATCAGGCGGTCTGTTTCCCGCGTGTCGGCGCCGCTTTCCAAAGAGCGCATCAGCCGCGTGGCCCCGCGGGCATCCCGGCCGTCCGCCCAGTAGCGCATGAGCAACCCTGCGCCAAAAATCAACCCCACAACTAATAAAGGGATAAACCATTTTCTCATATTCAGTACCTCTTTATTTATTTTACCAATTTCTATAGGTCCGAATTTGATAAAATATAGATACTATCATTTACGAGGTTATTTATGCAGCAAACCAAAGAACACACCAAAGAACAGGGCAACGCCCTGCACGAAATTATCGCCCAACGCTATGCGGAAGTAAAAGAAATCCGCAACCTGGGCGTGGACCCCTACCCGGCCCGCTGCGAAAAAAAGCAATCCTGCCTGGAAGCTAAAAACGCCCCGGAAGGCACGGAAGTTGTCACCGCCGGGCGCATTATGCAGTTGCGCAGTATGGGTAAAGCCGCTTTTGCGCACTTGCGCGATTTTACGGGCCGCGTACAGTTGTATGTAGCCAAAGACAATTTGGGCGACGAAGCCTACCAATTTTTCAAAAAACATATTTCCGTGGGGGATTTTATTTCCGTCACCGGGCACCTGTTTGTCACCAAAACCGGCGAAAAAACCATTAAAGCAACCAAAGTGACGCTGATTTCCAAAGCCATCCGCCCCATGCCGGAAAAATACCACGGCTTGCAAGATGTGGAAGTCCGTTTCCGCAAACGCCATTTGGATTTAATTGCCAACGAAGACGTAAAAGAAATTTTTATCAAACGCGCCAAAATTATTTCTTCTATCCGCAAAACTTTGGATAACAAAGGTTATTTGGAAGTAGAAACCCCCATTTTGAACCCGTCTTCCGGCGGGGCTATTGCGCGCCCGTTTGAAACGTACCACAACGCGCTCAAAATGCCGCTTTATTTGCGTATTGCGTTGGAATTGCACCACAAACGCTTGATTATGGGCGGTATGGACAAAATTTACGAAATCGGGCACATGTTCCGCAACGAGGGCATAGACACCACCCACAACCCGGAATTTACCATGATGGAAATGTACCAGGCGTATGGCGACGTAAACACCATGGCCGATTTGTTTGACGAAATTTTGGGCAACGCCGCCAAGGCGATTGGCGTGGAAAAAATCCATTTCCGCGGGTACGAAGTAGACCTGCGCCCGCCGTATAAACGCGTACACATTCCGCAAGCCTGGCAAGAAAAATTCGGCCGCGATATTCACGAAGTGTTAAACGGCCGCAAATTCAACCGCGCCAAGCTGGAAGAAGTCGCCCGCGAACAGGGCGTCAAATTCGGCCCGGACGATTCCGACTCCTCCATTTTTGACGAACTTTTTGAAGGCAAATTACTGGCTGAATACCACAACCCGGTAATTGCTATGGATTACCCCACCGCCGTCAGCCCGTTTGCCAAAACCAAACCCGGCGACCCGGAAATTGTGGAACGCTTTGAAGTGTTTGTAAACGGGCAGGAATTGGGCAACGCCTATACCGAGTTAAACGACCCGGCCGACCAGTTGCAACGCTTGAAAGACCAAGCCGCCGAAAAAGCCGCCGCCAAAGGCGAAGAAGCCAACAACGCCGATATTTTGGACGCGGACTATATTGAAGCCATGGAAAGCGGTATGCCGCCCACCGGCGGTATGGGCATTGGGATTGACCGTATTATTATGATGCTTACCGGCCAAGACTCTATCCGCGAAA
>UQFW01000084.1 GCA_900540405.1 Candidatus Avelusimicrobium faecicola
CCCGCTCGGATTATCCCGGACGGGCCGGACAGCGACTACGGCAAACTGCAACTGATGCTTTGCGGCGCCTTAAACTGCGCCCAGCAAAGCGTATCCATTGTGACCCCGTATTTCCTGCCGGAAGAAGACGTATTAAACGCGCTGGAACTGGCCAGTTTGCGCGGCGTAAATGTGGAAATCATCCTGCCCGCCAAAAGCAATATTTTTGGGATGGATTGGGCCATGCAGGCCAACTTTGCGCGCTTACTTAAACGCGGC
Organism: Candidatus Avelusimicrobium faecicola; assembly: GCA_900540405.1. Lineage (GTDB taxonomy): Bacteria > Elusimicrobiota > Elusimicrobia > Elusimicrobiales > Elusimicrobiaceae > Avelusimicrobium > Avelusimicrobium faecicola. The sequence goes on from UQFW01000084.1 coordinate 259, forward strand.
ATAAAAATCTACCGCACCCCGGCCCCGTTTGACCACAGCAAATTAATGGTGGCGGATAATGCGTGGGTGTTTGCCGGCTCCGCAAATTGGGACGTGCGGAGCTTAAAACTAAATTTTGAATGTAATATAGAATGTTTCAGCAAAACGCTGGCGGAGCAGGTATTAAAAATTATTCACGCCAAAAAAGCGGCCGCACAGCCGGAAACTTTCGGCACACACGCCAACACGCCGTGGCTCAAACAACTGCGCAACCGCGCGTTTAAGTTATTAACACCGTATTATTGATTATGTTTTATAAAATTCCTTCCCCCAACCGGGTTTTATTTTATAAAGGCACGCCGCGGCGGCGCAAATTGCCCGCCCGCTTTACCGTGTGCGTGTGGAATTTGCATAAATGCAAAGACCCCGGCTTTGCCCCGGCCTTTGCGGCTTGTTGCGCCCGGGCCGATTTGTTTTTAACGCAAGAGGCCGTTTTCCGGCCGGGAACCGACAACCCTTTACTGCTCCCCGGGTTGGAATGGGCGGGGGCCGTCAGCTTTTTATCTCTCCGCCGGCATACCCCGATAGGGATAGCCACCGGGTGCCGGGCCCCGGCCCTGCAATCCGGCTACCGCGCCCAAGTGCTGGAGCCGTTTTTCAAAATGCCAAAAATGGCCCTTGCCACCGTGTACGATACGGAAAACGGCCCTTTACTGGTACTAAACATTCATGCCATTAATTTTAAGGGGCTAAACGCATTCAAACTGTATTTAGCCAAGGCGGCGGAACTGTTGGCGGGCTTCCCGGGTGCGGTACTGGTGGCGGGGGATTTTAACACCTGGAGCGGCGGGCGCTTAACGGCCCTTAAGCAAGCGGCCCGGGCGCTCAACTTGCAAGAGGCTGTTTTTGAGCCGGACACCCGCAAACGCTTTTGGGGCCGCCCGGTGGATTTCCTTTTTACCCGCGGCCTGCAAATAAACCGGGCGTGGGTGGAGCCGACCGCCGCGTCCGACCATCACCCCTTATGGGCCTGTTTGTCAATAGAATAGTGCCCCAAATATGCTAAAATATAAGAAAATTCACTTTTTTATAAATTTATGAATACAACTGATAATAAAGCCGTATTTTTCAAACGCCGCGCCTTAAAAGAGGTTATTGCGGCCTTTGACCGCGGAGAGCTGGAAACTGCCGCTTTCCGTATTCCCTTTACCGTGATTCCCAAAGAATCTAAATCCACGGTACGTTGCTGTATTTACAAGGAACGGGCGGTTTTCCGCGCGCGCACGTTGGCTGCTTTGGGCGGCAGTGTGGAACAGGACGACGAAGCCACCTCGCTCAACGAATACGCCAAACAAGCCCTTTTACGCAAAGACGTTCCCTCCACCCCGCTTACGGTTATGGATATTGCCTGCAAAGGGTGCGTAAAAGCCCGCCATTTGGTGACGGAAGCCTGCCAAGGTTGTTTGGCGCGCCCGTGCCAACAAGCGTGCCGCTTTGGGGCTATTTCGTTTGAAAACGGACATTCCAAAATTGACCCCGAAAAATGCAAAAACTGCGGCCAATGCAAAGAAGCCTGCCCCTACAACGCCATTACCTATGTGCCGGTACCGTGCGAACAATCCTGCCCGGTCAACGCAATTCACAAGGGCGAAAACGGCTTTGCGGAAATTGATTTTGATAAATGTATTTCCTGCGGACACTGCATGGACGCCTGCCCCTTTGGCGCCATTATGGAACGCAGCCAATTAGTGGACATTTTAAGCACCATTAAAAGCGGTAAAAAAATCTGCGCCATGGTGGCACCGTCTATTGTGGGGCAGTTTGACTGCACCTTGCCCCAACTGCTGACGGCTATTAAAAAAGCCGGGTTCACCAAAGCCACCGAGGTTGCCTTGGGGGCGGACGTCACCACCGCGCACGAAGCGGCCGAGCTGATTGAACGCCTGGAACGCGGCGATAAATTTATGACCACCTCTTGTTGCTCCGCGTGGATTCAGGCCGTTAAAAAACATTTGCCGGCCTTAAAACCGTTTGTATCCAGCACGCTTACCCCCATGGCTTATACCGCCGAAATTGAAAAGAAAAACGGTTTTGCCACCGTGTTTGTGGGGCCGTGCGTTTCCAAACGCGTGGAAGCCACCGAAAACGCCAATGTGGATTATGTAATGACGTACGAGGAGTTGGGCGCTTTGTTGGATGCCAAAAATATCAACCCGGCCGAATGTGAAGAAACCCCGCTTGACCCGTCCATTTCCGGCGAAAGCCGCTATTACGGCGTGACCGGCGGCGTGGCCCAAGCGGTAGAAAACGCCCTGCCCGGACACCCCATTAAAAAAATGGCGATTAACGGCTTGGATAAAAAAGCAATGCTTATGCTCCAAGCGTATGCGCGCGGCGTGGGCGACTTCCAGTTATTGGAAGTAATGAGTTGTAAAGGCGGCTGTATCGGCGGGCCTTGCACCTTAAAAAAACAGGCGCAAGTGATTAAACCCATTAAGGATTTAGTTGCCCAAAGCCCCAAAGTGAAACCCGCTGTCTTGCCCGAAAGCAACCCGGCCGAAAAGAAAGAACAATCTAAATAAGCCGTATTGAAACCCAACACCCCGGTTAAACAAACCGGGGTGTTTTTTT
>UQFW01000085.1 GCA_900540405.1 Candidatus Avelusimicrobium faecicola
GCCTGCGGCACGCTGGCGTGCCAGTTGGTCGGGCATTGGGAAAGCACTTCCACCATAGAAAAGCCCACGCCGTTTACTTGGTTTTCAAACGCTTTTTTAATGGCCTGTTTGGCTTTAATTACGTTTTGCGGGCAATCCACCGCCACGCGCGCCAAATACTTGGAGCCGGTAATCTGGGCGAGCATTTCGCACATATTAATCGGCCAGCCTTGCAGTTTGGGGTCGCGCCCTTTGGGGGCGGTGGTAGCCACCTGGCCCACCAGGGTTGTGGGAGCCATTTGGCCGCCGGTCATACCGTAAATAGCGTTATTGATAAAGATAACGGTAATTTTTTCGCTCCGTACGGCGGCGTGAACAATCTCCGCCATACCGATAGACGCCAAATCGCCGTCGCCCTGATAGGAAAACACAATGGCTTGCGGTTTGGAGCGTTTAATACCGGTGGCAATAGCCGGGCCGCGGCCGTGCGCGCCCTGCACCATATCACAGGCAAAATAACTGTCCGCAAATACGGCGCACCCCACCGGGGCCACGCCGATTACGCGGTCCGCTATTTTCAATTCGTCAAAAGTTTCCGCCATTAAGCGGTGTACAATCCCATGCCCGCAACCGGGGCAATAGTGCATGGGTACATCTAATAAAGAATCCGGCTTTGTTGCAAGAATCGTCATAAAATTACTTGCCTCCTTTGCGGTCGCCCTGAACACCCAAGGCTAAATCCCGCTGGCAATGATAGGTAAATCCTTCCGCGTGGCGTTGCAAATCAAACAACCCTTCCGTTTGACCGTTGAGCGCACTGCGCACCGCCGTTAAAATGGTAGCGCCGGACGGTTGCCCGCCCGCCGGATAAGCATTCAAATAAACCGGTTTGGCACCGTTTAAGGAAAGTTTTACATCCTGCACCAACTGCCCGAGGCTCTGTTCCACACACAGCACGGCCTTGGCGTGTTGGGCGGCGTTTTTCAACGCTTCAGACGGGAACGGCCACAGCGTAATCGGGCGGAAAAGGCCCACTTTCAGCCCTTCTTCGCGCCCTTTTACCACGGCTTCCAAACACGCGCGGGAAGACAAGCCGTACGCCACCAAAAGCACGTCGCAATCTTCGGTTTGGCGGGCTTCAAAGCGGGGCTCGTTCTTTTCAATCAGACCATAGCGTTTGGCGCGTTCCACCACGTCCGCAATCAGGCCGTCGCCTTTGTAGGAAAACACATTATTTTTGTGGTGGCCGTTTTTATAAATATCCACGGCCCAATCAAATTTGCCCAGTTTATTGGGGTCCACCGGCTCAAAATTAAAAGACATGGTTTCCATCATCTGCCCTAAAATGCCGTCGGCCAAAATCATAGCCGGCATACGGTATTTTTCGGCCAAATCAAAAGCCAATTTGGGGAAGTTGCCCAACTCCTCTACGGAGTTCGGCGCCAACACGAGGATATGGTAATCCCCGTTTCCGCCGCCGCGGGTGGCTTGGAAATAATCCCCCTGCGCGCCGCCGATACTGCCCAGGCCCGGCCCGCCGCGCATGACGTTTACAATCAGGCACGGCAAATCCGCGCTGGCCAAATAGGTGATGCCTTCCTGTTTTAAGCTAATCCCCGGCGAGGAAGAAGACGTCATACTGCGCGTGCCGGTAGCCGCGGCGCCGTACACCATATTGATAGCGGCCACTTCGCTTTCTGCCTGCACAAACGCGCCGCCGGCATCTGCCATATTGGCGGACATAAATTCCGGCACTTCGTTTTGGGGAGTGATAGGATACCCGGCAAAAAAGCGGCACCCGGCGCGGATAGCGCCTTCGGCTAACGCTTCATTACCTTTTCTTAAAGTTTTTTCGCTCATAAAATCCTCTTAATTATGGTAAAACGTTATTTCATTACAGTAATGGCTACGTCCGGGCAGACCAAATAGCACATTTTACAGCCAATGCAATCTTCGGGGCGGATTTGCTCCGCGGGGAAATACCCTTTCTTGCTGATGGTTTTAGACGGCCCCAAACATTTTTTAGGGCAGGCGTTCACGCACATATAGCAAGCCTTGCACTTGTTGGCATCTACTACAATTTTTGGCATACAATCTCCTATGGGCCCAGGGCCGGCCCCGCTTTAACCCTGATACTTACAGTATATTTCTTTTGATAGCTTTTGCGCAATGAGTATACGCATTTTTTTGTACAATAAAAATATGGAAAACACCCCCCATTACCGCACTTTATTACCGGCCGCACGCGCCTTGTTAAAAGGCGAAACGGACCCGATTGCCAACGCGGCCAATTTGGCGGCGCTGTTATTTAACACACTGCCGGGGCTAAACTGGGCCGGGTTTTACCGTTGGAAAGACGGGCAACTGGTGCTGGGGCCTTTCCAGGGCAAGCCGGCCTGCGTGCGTATCCTGCCGGGGAAAGGCGTTTGCGGCACCGCCGCCCAAACGCGCCAAACGGTACTGGTGCCGGACGTACATGCGTTTGAGGGGCATATTGCGTGTGATGCCGCTTCGCGCAGTGAAATTGTGGTGCCGGTCATCCAAAACGGCACCTTATGGGGCGTACTGGATATGGACTCCCCGCTTTTAGCGCGTTTTAACGAAACGGACCGGAAATATTTGGAAGAACTGGTGCAAATTTTTGTTTCCGCCTGCCGTTTTTAACGGCGGTTGTATAGGGGAAAAATAAAATTTGCCCGAACGTCATAAATTTTGTATTATATATAGGTAATGCCGAGGTAGCTCAGTGGTAGAGCACTGGTCTGAAAAACCAGGTGTCGACAGTTCGATCCTGTCCCTCGGCATTTTTCCTTTTGTTAAAAGACCCCGCC
>UQFW01000086.1 GCA_900540405.1 Candidatus Avelusimicrobium faecicola
CTCTTGGTCCCCCAGTTGGCGCAAAGGCACGCCGGAACAAGAAGCAAGTGTGGTGGTGTATTTGACCTGACCGGAGATAAACAGTACCGGTGCGCTGTCCGTCCACGCGCCGAAAACACCGTTTAAGCAGTTCAGCCCACCCGGCCCGGTGGTCACGCACACAACCGCTAATTTTTGGTGGGCGCGCGCATACCCCTCGGCACACATGGAGGAGGCTTGTTCGTTATGATTGCAAATCAGACGGATTTTTTTACTTTTACCTAAGCTATCGTTTAAGTGCATAGCGCCGCCGCCGGAAACCATAAAAACGGTATCCACGCCCAGCGCCTCCAACTTTTTTACCAAATAGTCCGAAGTTTTAATCATATTTGAAAAATGCTTACAACCGCCCGCCTGCGGCCTCAATCAATTTTTTATAACGGTCTTCCAACATGGTTAAGCGCTGTTCGTCCTCGCGGTAAATCATACCGTAGAAATCGCGCTTGTTTTGCAACCACATCAGTTCAAAACCTACGGCCTTCAAAATGCCTTTATCGGCATTAGGGTCTTTGATGGCCGCTTGGGCATCAAAAATCACTTTGCGCGTTTCAAACTTGGTTAAAGCCCCTTGCGGCAGGCGCGCAAAAAACGGTAGCGAGTGCGCGGAAACACCGCCGCCGATAACCATTTTTTTGCCGGCGCGGTGTATTTTGCGGCTCATGCTTTCGGCCATTTGAAAAATAGTTTCCGAATTAATATCCTCGCGGGAAAGCCCCATAGAGCCCGTCATATCCACGCGCCCCAAAACAATGCCGGCCAGTTCATTAAATTCCGCACAGGCCATCATGGCGTCCAGATTTTGCATACCGGTAATGGTTTCCACATTAATAAAAAATTCCATTTCGCGGCGTTCCTCTTGCGGGAATACAAAGTGGGTGGCTTTTACATATTTGCTCATGGCGTAAGGGGTTTCAATCATAGGGCCTACAATGCCCTTTACACCAATGGTGCGGGCATCAAACATATCTTTTACGGCTTCGCACCCGCCTATTTTTATGGTTAAATCCAACCCCGCGCGCGTGACTACTTCCTTTAGGCGCAAGGCTTCTTCCATGCGGGTTCCCTCGGCCTCAAATTCCGCCTTTACCCCCAATACATGGTGGTTTTCTTTCAAGTCTTTTAAGGCGTCCAACATTTTAAGTTCTAAATGGTTCATATTCTCCCCCACAGGCGGCACACCGCAATTTAGTTTACAAAATAACACCGTGCGCGGGCAAGAACACCCGCGCGCGCGTATGAACGCTGACGAAAATGCCAAGAATTGCTATAATACAAATATATTTATTAAATCACACGCAAAGAGGATTTTATGGAAGGAATCAGCGCTCTTATCAGCAAAACCAAAACCGAAATGGCCGACCATGTTAAACATTTGGAACGGGACTTGGCCACCATCCGCACCGGCCGTGCCAGCGCGGGCCTGTTGGAAAACATCCGCGTAGATTATTACGGCACGCAAACCCCCATTAAACAAATGGCTATGATTAACATATTGGACGCTAAAACGTTGGAAATCCAACCGTGGGACATCAGCGCCATTAACGATATTGATAAAGCCCTCCAAAAGGCCGATTTGGGCGCCAGCCCGGTAAACGACGGCAAAGTCATCCGCATTACGCTGCCGTCCATGACGGAAGAACGCCGCAAACAGTTGGCTAAAAATATTTCCAAAATGAGCGAAGACTACAAAGTGGCCGTGCGCAACAACCGCCGCGAAGTAATTGAAAAGCTCAAAAAAGCGCAAAAAACGGGCGAAATTACCGAAGACGACTTGAAACGCTATGAAGGGGATGTGCAAAAAGCTACGGATTTGTATGTGGCCGAAATTGACAAAACCATCAAAGCCAAAGAAACCGAAATTATGAAAATCTAGTTTCCGCCCAAACGCTGAAACATTTTTTACAGCCCCCGGTTCCGCCGGGGGTTTTTTATTATTCTGTTTCTGTTAGCGGGGCCTTACAAATCTTAAAAAAAGCGCTTGCCAATCCGCACAAAAAAATGGTGCATTTGCAAATAGCGCGAACTGCCGTTTGCCGGGTCCAAATCCGCCGTTTGGATAAAAGGCAGCACATAGCGGTATTCCGCCCCGATAAAATAAGTAGGGCTCAAATCTACTTCCACCCCCGCGCCCGCCGTTGCGGCCACGGCCCATTTATCCCGGAACGATTCTTCCCCCGCCTGGCGCCGCGTTAAGCGCAGCCACGCGCCCCCCACCCCCAGCGGCGCATACACGCGGAAATTTTTGGCTACATTCCACTTAAATTTGAACAGCCCGAACACTTCCTGCGTTTGCAGGGTGTATTCCGTGCCCCGCACGGCCGCCGGAGTGCGGAAAGCGGCGTAATTGTATTCGGCACCGGTGCTTAAAAAGGGGAGCATATCCACCAGCGCGGCGGTCCCCAACACGGCCCCCGGTTTGGTGTAATCCCCACCGCCTTTGGGGCCGGACGGACTTTGCGCCATACCTAAACCCAACGTCATTTCCCCGCCGGAATACGCGCCCCAGTTGCCCAAATCGGCAAATTGCCGTTCCCCACGGACGACCGTATATTCCTGCGCCGCCAAAGGCGCACCCACAAATAGGCACAAACAAAAAACAATCCAAATTTTATTCATAAAAACGCTCCGTTTATTTTGATACCTGATTTTATTATAACTTTTTCTTA
>UQFW01000087.1 GCA_900540405.1 Candidatus Avelusimicrobium faecicola
GGCATAAAAAAACGGCGTGTTATGGTTGGGCATTAGAATAACCAACATAACCGCCGACGCACCTGCCCTATTGGACAGGTGACAATACGATTATTTTGAGGATTCCAAAGTGCCGTCAGATGTTCTCCGTCAGCTCTGCTTGGCCCGAAGCCAAACTTCCTAAAATAAATCACACATTCGCAAGTTTCACTCTGAAAATTATAACATAGTTGACAAGGAAAAGCAAAAAAAACATAATAATTCTATGATTAAATCCGCTACTTTACATAAATTTACACGCATTTTATATTTGCTCAATAAGCTGGATAGAGGGCGCATTACGCTCACGCAAGAGGCCAAAAGCCTTGGGTTTTCCGTGCGTACCTTGCAACGCGATTTGCTGGAAATGGAACGCGCCGGATTTCCGCTATCGGAATTTGCCGCCGGCAGATACACCTTTGCGGAGGGGTTTTCCTTGCGCAAAATGCCGCTGTCCTCGCGCGATAAAGCCCTACTAGCCCTTACCGGCCAGTTGGCGCAATCATTGGGCCCCCAATGGCAGGCCAGTTTCAAACGCTTGAGCGAGCAAGCCGTCCGCCCCGAGGCGCAATCGGTCTACTTTATAAAAATGCCGCGCATGTGGCACACCATTTCGCCCAATGTGCTGGATAAACTGGAACAGGCTATTTTGAAACATCAATATATAGATGTGCATTATACCTCTCAAACCAAACGCGCGTGGAGCCGCGGCCTGCGCCCCTTAAAAATGGCCCTGTTTGACGGGTTCTGGTATTTAATTGCTATCAACAATGTAAATACTTTTATGAAGTTCTCCCTCGGGCGCATTATACAGGTGCGTACCCACAGCGAAACATTCCCGCCCTTTGGTATAGATGAAAAACTGGCCCAAGCGCCCAATATTTGGTTTGATACGGAACAAAAAATAAAAATTAAACTAAAAGTTTCCGACGCGGTGGCGGGTTATTTTAAGGAAGTGGAATTTTTCCCGTATCAAAAAATTGAACAAGAGGAAAAAGACGGCTCGTTGGTGCTTTCGTGCCGGACGGCCAATTTTATGCAGGTGCTTCCGCAAATACAGCGGTGGCTTCCGAACATTCAAGTTATCAGCCCCGCGCCGCTCAAGCAAGCCTTGCAACAAATGCTTAAAAAGTATTTGGAATAACGCCTTTTGCATTTGGGCCCCGTTGCCCACGGCCCCGCCCGTAAGTGCTTAAATGCGCGGTGGCGGGGCCATTTTTTATATAGGGCTTGATTTACCGCAATCAGCCTGCTATACTATAAGCACGCCGCCCATGAACACCGGCTTTTGCCAGGCGCATGGGGGCGCTTTTTTGTGTCCGCTTGCGCGTTTTAACCGCAGTGCCGGCCCAAATTAGGTTCAAAAACATATACCAAAAGGGTTATAATATAAAAAATTCCCGGCATTTGTTTTTGTTCTTATTTTTGTGTGCGCTCCGACGGTAAAAACGGCCTAATTACAAACGCCCGACGGAAAAAATAAATTTTCCGACGGAAAAAAAGCGTTTTTTGGGGGATTTTTATAAAATAACCTAAAATTTTTCTTGCTAAATTCTAAAAATTTATTACAATGAGGGAAAGAAGCAAAGGAGCGTGTGTATGAAAAAACTGCTAGTTCTGCTCATCACGTTATTATTAAGCAACACCGCTGTCTTTTCCCAAAATGCGTACAGGGTTTTGCGTTCTGCCGGCAACCGCGTAGGTAAAGTTGCCAATGTCGGCAACACCCGCATTACGCGCCACATAACAGCACCCGCCAGTTCTGCCAACTTGGCCAAAAAAGTAGTACAGACCTATTCCCCGAACTATACCAACGTATATTTCCGCAATACTACTTTCAGAAACAAATACTGGCCCGCCACTACCATTCCGCAGGTGGTTATCTCTACGGAATTCAAGACGCCTATTTTGCGCAACCCCAGCACGTTATGGGGTAGCTACCGCTATTTGAAAGAGCTGGTGCGCCTGTCTCAAGAGCGCGGCGCCGTGGCAAAAGGCTACGAAAAAAAATGGCGCAACATTCGTGACGTTTCCACCTATCGCGGCGTACACCACATTGTAAACAAAAGTACCTTAAAAGAAATCTATACGCGCAAAAAAATTAAAGCCCAAAACAACCACAAGCCTTACCCCGTCCACTTGGGCGAAATGCAGAATGACGCCCCCGGTATTATCCATCCGTTCCACGGCAACCCGGAATATCAGGTCATGTTCCACAACATTAATCGCCAACTGGCCTTGTATGACGAAGGCGGCGTACGGGCAATTATTCTTGATTATTTTAACAATATGCAAGAATTACACCGGCTTTACCCGCGCGAAGCCCCTGTTATTTACCAAGAAATGGTGGATAACACCTTAAAAGAAGCACAGCTCTGGGCGGAAACCTACCGCTTACGCTGGAAATAAAAAGTATTTAGCAAGGTAATAAAAAACCCCCGGTTTAAGCCGGGGGTTTTTGTAAATCAGGTTGACAACGGCGTGCCTTTCTCCTATACTACTTATGTACCGCTGTTGGCTGGGGTTATTCATAACGCCAGAGTTACCAGCGGTATATTTATTT
>UQFW01000088.1 GCA_900540405.1 Candidatus Avelusimicrobium faecicola
AGTTGTTTTTTATCCCCCTCTTTTTTATGGGAAGCAAAATCTTTTACCTCTAAAAACAGCACCATAAACATAAACAGGAACAGCCCCACGCCCACAATACCGCCTTGGGCCAGTTGGAAAAAGACCTCGTTATGGGGTGCGTTGGTGCGGGCTTTCAATTCCCGCAGATTGGGGTGCTTTAGTAAGGTTTTGTATTGGTTTTGGGCAAACGCCATTTGAAAGTTGCCCAATCCGGCCCCCATCACCGGGCGGGATAAAAAGATTTCTTTAGAAACATCCCACATAAACAAGCGTTGGTGGAGGGATTGGAAAATGTGGTCTTTATCCACATCCAACGTAAAATTGGACGGAGTCACCTGGGAAAGTTCTTCCGCGCGGGCCGCCACCGGGCTTTTGGAGCCGCCAAAATAGGCCGAGCCGTACAACACCCCAAACGCCAGTAAAATAAGCAGAAACGCGCGCAAACGGCGGCCCCAGACCAAACTGCGCAGGGAGCCGAACATCCACATCATAATAAACCCGCACGCGGCCCCCAACCAGCAGGAACGTGCCAACCCGAAAGACAAATACAGTAAATATACCAGGGTTAAAAAGCCGTAAACCAGCATATCTTTTTTGCTTTCCGCGCGCAAAAAGTAAACGGTAATAGCGGGAACCAACATGACCACGGCAGAAGACAGAAAGTTCGGGTTGCCGAAGGTGGAAAACGCCTTACTGGCAAACTGGCTCATTTCAAACGGCCATAAAAATTCCAAGCCCAGGGCTTGCAACACGCCGTACACGCACGCCAAAAAAACGGAAATAAACACTAAAACGATAATGTTTTCCTGCGTCACTTTTTTTAATACGCGCATACCCAGCCAAATCCCCGCCGCCCACAATAAAACGGCGTACCAGTCAAACATACGCGCAAACAGGTTGTCGGCGGACAGCATAGTATGCAAATACGGCAGCAGCAGCCACAGCGCGCCCCAAACAATAAACAATAAAATATAGTTGGTTTTGCTTTCAATCACGCCGGAAAACACCACGTTTTTACTGACGACATACGCCCCCAACGCCACCACCAACAGCAAGGTGCCGTAATTAAGCATATTGTAGAACATGGTTTGGCGCAGGGCTTGCGGCTCGGACGATACGGCAGACAGCCAAGTGACGGCGCACACAATTACATACACAAAAAAGGCCAAATCAAAAAAAGTTTTGGTAAAATCAATGGTTTTGGAACGCAAAAACTTAACGGCCATGGTGGCATAAATCAGGGCCAAAAGCACATACAAAACGGTATTTTGCACTTGAAAGGGGTTTTCGGTCAAGTCCGTAAAAAACATCAGCGGCGTGACTAAAAATAACGCGGCCAAAAGCACGCGGGTGATTTTCATATAAATAGTTTCTTTTTGCGGTTTGGTTAAATTGAGCATAAAACACCTGCTGTAAAATACCCGCGGATAAACCCGGGCAGACTTTTTTATATTGTAGTTTTTTATAAACAACCTTGTAAACGGCTAATACAAAAAAGCCCCCGGCCTAAACCGGGGGGCTTTCTTATATGCTGTATGAATCTTTGCCACACCTAAATATTGTGCTGTATACCTGCGGCACAAATGCAGGAAATTACTTTAATTCCAGCCCGTAGCGGCTTGGAAACAACTGCAGTTTTTATAGGTAAGGTCTCCGGCAAACTCCACGCTCGGCGGGAAAGCAAAAAGCAGTAAGTTCTTTCTAACCAAAAACAGCGGGCCTCCATGTCTGGGGGCCCGTTTCTCGTTGTGGTTGCCAACGGGAGGTCTGGTTAATTGAAAATTACCGAATTAAAAATAACCGCTACGCCTGTTTTGTAAAACTATCCAGGTTGTCGGCACGTCTGTTGGGGTTTTGGGCTCCGCTTGCTTGGTGTTTTCCACCGCGCCCGGGCCCCTGAACGCCCAACCATCCGTGGACTACCGAAAGAGAGGATCACATTTTGTTTTACAATTAAGTATTACGGCGTTCACATGACAAGTACCCAATATTTCATTACAATTAGAAACCACACAAGCCTGCAGACAAGTATTGCCATTACCGCCGCAAGAGCCATCCCCCGGGCAAGCTCCCAGCCTTACCCAAGTACCTGTCTGGGAATCCGGATAGCCGCGTTCCGTGCAATCTATACTCATAAATTTATAATCCTTAAAAGTCCGCCCACCTGCCGTATAATTGGCAATATAGTTCAAGTCATTTACACTCATATACACTTCCTTGTGTATGTGGTCCGAACTATTTACCTTTTCACACTCATAACACGAAGTGTCTTTCATCATTTCAAAGGCATTCTGCCCGCGCTTGGTGTAAATTCTATCCGCATAAGAGCAGCAGGACGGCACATTGTTCAGTACGCAGTTTTCGTACTCGGTGGAATCCACATCATAATCCGAACAAACCGAACAGCCGGTAAACGGGTCCGGAGGAATCTCTTTGCCGTCATTGCACACTAAATACACATCTTTATAGGTTTTGTTGTTGGCAACATCCCCGCCCAGT
>UQFW01000089.1 GCA_900540405.1 Candidatus Avelusimicrobium faecicola
GACGTAGGCGTAATTTCCACCAACTCATCCGGCGCAATATATTCCACCGCCTGTTCCAAGCTCATCACCCGCGGCGGGGTAAGCGTATAGGATTCGTCACTGGCTTTACTGCGCATATTGCTTAAATGTTTGGCCTTGCAGGGGTTTACCACTAAGTCATTATCGCGGGAGTTTTGGCCCACAATTTCCCCGGCGTATACTTTCACGTTCGGCCCCAAGAAAAGCTCGCCGTTGTTTTCCAACGCAAACAACGCATAGGGGGTGGTTTCGCCGTCTTCTTTGGCAATTAAAACCCCGTTATGGCGCAAGGGCGGCACGTTTACTTTGGGATAAAAGCCCTTAAAACTATGGTGCATAATGCCGGTACCGCGGGTATTGGTTAAAAATTCGTTCTTAAAACCAATCAGCGCGCGGGACGGAATTAAATATTCCAGGCGCAGGCGGTCTTCGCCCTCGCTGACCATATTTTCCAGCTTTGCGGCGCGCGTGCCCAACATGGTAAACACCGCCCCTTGAAATTCGGACTTAATATCCAAAATCAAGTATTCCATAGGCTCTAAAATTTGTCCGTTTTCTTCTTTATAAATTACTTCCGGGGAAGACACGGCCAATTCAAACCCTTCGCGGCGCATACTTTCAATTAAAATGGTTAAGTGCAGTTCCCCGCGGCCATACACTTTGAAGCGGCCCTCGCCCTCCAACTGTTCCACTTTTAGGCCCACATTGGTTTGGGCTTCTTTTTCCAAACGGTTTTTTAAGTGGCGGCTGGTGACAAATTTGCCTTCCTTGCCGGAGAACGGGCTGTCGTTGACCATAAAGTCCATAGACATCGTCGGTTCGTCAATGGAAAGCGGCGGCAGGGCTTTTAAGGCATCCGGCTGGCAAATGGTATCGCCCACGTCCACGCCCTCTAACCCGGCGATAGACACAATATCCCCGGCGCTGGCGCTGGCTAAATCCTGCTTGCCAAGGCCCATAAAGCGTTCAATTTTAACGGCTTTGGCGGGGGTGGTGGAGCCGTCGTGATGAATCAGCACCACGCTTTGCCCGCGCGATACTTTACCGGCCAAAATGCGGCCAATGCCCACATGGCCCAAAAAGTTGTTGTAGTCCAGCATGGTCACTTGCATTTGCAAGGGGGCATCCGGCATAGCCAACGGGGCGGGCACATGGCTTAAAATGGTATCCAAAATGGGGGCAATATCTTTGCCTTTTTCTTCCATTTTTAAGCTGGCCCAACCGGCGCGGCCGGAGGCGTAAATAATCGGGAAATCCAACTGTTCGTCTGTGGCGCCCAGTTCCATAAACAGGTTGAAAACTTCGTCCACTACTTCGCTCGGGCGGACGTGTTCGCGGTCCATTTTGTTAATAACCACAATGGGTTTTAAGCCCAGCGCCAACGCTTTACGCAATACAAAGCGGGTTTGCGGCATGGGGCCTTCCACCGCGTCCACCATTAAAATAGCGCCGTCCACCATGCGCAGTACGCGTTCCACTTCGCTGCCGAAGTCCGCGTGGCCGGGGGTGTCAACAATGTTAATGGTATGGTTTTTATATTCAATGGAAGTACATTTAGCCAAAATGGTAATGCCGCGTTCGCGCTCCAACGGGTTGGAGTCCAATACGGTTTCTTGGGCTTGGTCTTCTTTTACGTTAAATTCGCCGGCAAATTTTAATAAAGAGTCCACAATCGTGGTCTTGCCGTGGTCAACGTGGGCGATAATAGCCACGTTTCTTACGTCCTGACGGGTGTTATTCATATAATTATTTTTAGGTTCCTAAAATTAAGATATATATATTTTAGTATTTTTTTCCCCTGCTCCGCTATAATTCCATCAAGTTTTTGTTCAAATACCGCGCGGTTTTGGGGGCTACAAATTGCTATAATAACCCTATGGAACGTTTACCGGATTTATTAATTGTCGGCGTGATTTTGTATTTGATTTACTACTTTACACTGCGCCAATGGGATTACGACACCCAAGCCAAGCGGGATGCCTTAAAAGCCCAATTAAAACAACAGGGGTTAAGCAACGCCTACCATTTTACGGGGGCCGTAAAACTTTTCCTGCTGGTGTTTTTGAGCGGCGGCGGATATATGTTCTACTGGGCGTATAAACAATGGGCGGCCGTGCAGAAAGGCTATAAAAATTCCTCCGGCACGCCGCTGAAATTCGGCCCAATGTTGCGCGCTATTGGGTGGCCCGTTTCGTTTTACCAACTGGTTCAAATTGCCAACCGCACCTGCATTTATTTGCATAAAAAGCCTACATTCCCTGCGTGGTTTTGGTATGCCCTTTGGGGGCTGAGCGCGGGGGCGGCGTGGTATTATCCCGCGTGGTGGCAAAAACTGCTTGCACTAGCCGTATTTGCGGCGGCGCCCGCCCGCTTGCAACTGCGCTTAAATGCGCTACCCAATGTGCCTGTGCCCAACCGCCCGAAACCGATAGAAATTCTGGCCGCCGCCCTGGGTTTAGCCGCGCTGTCCGCCGG
>UQFW01000090.1 GCA_900540405.1 Candidatus Avelusimicrobium faecicola
AAACGCAAACAGAAAGCAAAATGTTATTTTGCTTTCTGTGCGTTTATATCTAAATCCTACCAACAGCTGTTCGTTGTTATTACTTTACAATGTAGCCAAAGCGCTCTAATAGTTGACTATCATTCCTCCACTCCGGCGACACCACCACCGTCAGCTCCAGCCGGTACTTGCGCCCCAAAAACTCCACAATGCGCTTTTGGGCCCGCGTGCGCAACTCCGCAATCGCCGCGCCGCCTTTGCCGATGATAATGGGCTTTTGGCTTTCCCGCTCCACATGAATAATGGCGCGGATGTAGTTTTTATCCCCCAAGTCTTCCGTAAATTTTTCCACCTCTACAAAGGTGCTGTAAGGGATTTCCTTTTTATACAACAGAAAAATCTGCTCGCGGATGAACTCCGCCACATAAAAGCGCTCCCAGCGGTCCGTCCACTGGCCGGGAGGGAAATATGCCGGGCTTTGCGGCATAGCGGCGATAACCGCCTGTTTCAGCTCGTCCACGCCTTTGCCCTCGGCCGCGCAGATACAAAAAGTTTTTTCTATTTTCAAATCTTTGCGCACGGCGGCTTCCAGCTCCGCCAGGCGGGCGGGCTCTTTGACTAAATCTGTTTTATTAATGACCAAAAAAACAGGACAAAAAACTTTTTTGATTTTTTCCACCAACCCCGCATTCGGTGCATAAGGGGCGGCGGCATCCAACATAAAAATTACCAAATCGGCTTCCTCGCTCACGGCGCGGTCCACGGCGTTAAGCATAGTTTGCTGGAGCTTATAGCGCGGGTCCAAAAAGCCGGGCGTATCCACAAATACCACTTGGTAGCCGTCCCCCTCGCTAATGGCCAAAATGTTTTGGCGCGTAGTTTGGGGTTTATTAGTGACGGGTGACAACAGCCCCCCCGCCAAATGATTCAGTAGCGTGGATTTACCCGCATTGGGCAACCCCGCCAATACCGCAAAACCGCTATGAAAGTTTTTTTCGTCCATAAATGTATTGTACTTGTTTTTGGGGGATTCGTCATTAGTGTTAGAAAAAAACTGCGTTTACAAGTGCGTTTTTTATATAATTTTAAGATATTGCAACACTGCCGGCCCTCAAACGCCGTGCGGAGTAAAAAAATGGCACATAAAGTTTGGATTTTGAACCTTGACGATTTTGTTTTTAAGAGTAAAGCGCTGGACGCATTAAAAACCCATTCGCTTAAATACATACAGCTCTTAAAACCGGGGGATTTTTGCGTGTTATCCCCTCTTATCCACCGGGACCAGGCGTTTTTGGACTACATGGCCCGCATCAAAAAAATAGAACATAAAAATTGGGTCTTTCTCCCCAGGGAGCAACGGCCGGATGAAAGCCTGGTGGCGGCCATTTCGCGCGACGAAGAACTGCTTAAAAAACTGCGCCGCCTGTGCGCCATGGGCTATGTGGTCATTCCGCTGATTTACACCAAAGAATTTGGGCATTTAAGTTGGTTGTGTGAAAACAAACTGCTTAATAACTCTATTGCCGTGCAAGAGGCCAACAACAAATTGGTTTTTAAGGAGTTGTGCAAAAAATTCGGCATACCCACTATTGCCCCGGTGTACGAAGCCGGCATGAACAAAGTGCCCCGTATTTTGGCCACTCTCAACCCGCAGGAAACATACCTCTTGCGCAGGCCGTTTTCCGCCGGCGGGTATGGCAATATAAAAGGGAATTTGGTGGATTTACTGCCCCTTATTAAACAAGAGCATAAAGAGGCCGATTTTTATTTGGAGCGTTATAAAGAAATTTACAAAACGCTGGGCTCTTTGTGTATGTTAAAAGATGATGAGGTTTCCTTTGTAGGGATAGACAGCCAGCTGATTCATAAAGAGGCGTGGGAGGGATGTTCGTTCCCCTTTCAGCGTTTGCCCAAAGGAATTTTGGACGAAATACGCGAAAAATCCTTAATGTTGGCTTGCTACTATTACGGCAAAGGAGTGCGCGGGCAGATTAATATAGATTGGGCCATCCGCAAAAAAGACGGAGAATTAAAACTCCGCGCGCTGGAGTGCAACTCCCGCTATAACGGGTTTGGGCTGTGCTTGCGGTTGGCCTCCACCGTGTACGGCATTAACCGCCGGGATT
>UQFW01000091.1 GCA_900540405.1 Candidatus Avelusimicrobium faecicola
AAAATAGAATTGGTGCGGCAAACGAGCCGTCACTTGATGAACCGGGATAACTAGCGGCTTATCCGTTTTAGCCCGGCCCGCCACGCCCCGCTCATCCATATACAGCGTAACCTGTTTGACAGGCGCGTTTATACCAAACACATCTTGCTCAAAGGCATAGTTAATCTGCATATATTCCCCGCTTAGCAAGG
Organism: Candidatus Avelusimicrobium faecicola; assembly: GCA_900540405.1. Lineage (GTDB taxonomy): Bacteria > Elusimicrobiota > Elusimicrobia > Elusimicrobiales > Elusimicrobiaceae > Avelusimicrobium > Avelusimicrobium faecicola. The sequence goes on from UQFW01000091.1 coordinate 192, forward strand.
CAAGCGGGTCTAGCGGTGCCATTTGCAAATAGAAGGTCTGCGCATTTTTCAGCGCGTGCTGTGTATAAGCGGCATAACCGCCGAAGCAAAGCACCAGCAAAAGAGTATAAAACAACAACAGTTTATTTCGCATATACGCTCCGTACCGCTAGTAAAATAAGGCCCGAAGCCACAAGCAACGCCGCCTTTGCGGACAGGGCCGCGTTCAAGGTAAAGTAAAATAAAAATAGCCCGAACACTACTCCCGCCGTACCGAGGCTTTCCAGCACACGGTCGCGCAAGGTAAACCCGGTGTACATTAGTATAAGAGCCAAAACCGTCGGCCAATTTAAAAGTGCGGACAACACCACCGCTCCGGCCGCCAACGCTATTTGTCCGCGGGTCCAGTTGCCCTTATGGGAAAATACAGCATAGACCGCCACACAGGCGGCCAAGGCGGCGTTCGCAGGATTGAGCCCATACCAACACATTTTGTTAAAAACGGTTTCACCCGCACAAATTGCGCACCACCAAACAAGCGCGTAAGCCAGCGGATACCAATTAAACTTGCGCTTCACAAACAGCCAAAGCGCCGCACCAAACGCGCAAAAGGCGGAAAGCGCCACGGCCAAAAGGGGCCATTTCCACTCCCAATCCACCTGGGCATACAAACTGCTGGCCGCCGCCGCACACCACAAAAAGCGGTTAAAGGGATTTTTAAAGAGCGGATAAGAAATAGCCGCCACCGCCAGTACGCCCATCCAAACGGACACACCGGGGATATCCTTCAGCCGGAAGGCCAGTATAATTTGCCCGGCCAGGCCAATGAGTCCCCCTAACTGGCGGCGCCACGCCCCGCGCAAGGGCGGTAAATTGGAAGAGGTTTTTGCAAGCAGAACGCCCGCGCCAAAAAACAGTACCCCGCGCCCTAAAACCGGGATAATGCCGGCTAATAAACGGTCGGCTATCCCCACCAAAAGACTCGCCGAAATCAGCGAGCCGATAAACAGCATAGCCCGCACCAAAAAAGGAACGGACACGGCTTCGCGGTGTTTTAAAAAGGTTTCGGCCTGCGCGCGTTTTTCAGAAGGCACTCCGCTTAAAATTTCACTCGTGTTCATTTTATTTCCTCCCGCGCGCTAAACCATAAGCGGTAACTGACGATTCCGCTCCCGACAAAAAGCAAACAATAAATAAGCAAACCAAAGGTGCGAAATCCCAACCATTGATCCAGATACGCACAGATAAGCCCCGTCAACGCGAGCGCGTTCCAAGCAAAGAGCGCCGCGTCTTTTTTGTACCGAGCATAACACAGAAAAAAGCCTGCCAACACAAGTGCAACTAAATAATACCCCGCATTGGGGAAATTGAACGCCTTTTCCGCCGAGAAACCGCCCCATACGGTGGCATAGACGCTTAAAGGCATCCAAATAAAGCGTTTCAAACCCTCGCCCCAGTTTTTACAGGCGGGCAAAAATTCTACCAAAGCCCACGCCGTAAAATACACGCCCAAGGCCGCCCAGCAAAAGCCGTCCGTTAAAATTCCCCCTTGGAACGAGCCCCAATAAACCGTAGCCACATACAGCGCAAACAAATACATCCATTTATTACGGGTCAGCCAACACAAGGGCAAAAGCAAAAGCGCCCACAGGCCAAAAAGCTCATATAAAAAAGCGCCCGTTTGATAAATCTGCCCAAACACCGCCAAAAAGGCCCCTATCATCACCGCCGCACCAAAGGCAAAACCTTGCCCCGGCCAAGTATCCAACTTTTTATAATACGCCCCAGCCCCGCACAGCACGAGCCCGATAAGCGGCAGGGATAGCCTTAAAATCAACCCCATTTCCTGCCAGTTAGCCGCAATAAAGCAGACAAACCCCGCCAATA